>WUAK01000045.1 GCA_009827205.1 Phycisphaeraceae bacterium
TCGCCCAGAAGGTCGAGAAGATCATCCTGGACCTGGAACGCGACACCGATCGATCGGCCAAAGCTGTCCATTGAATCCTGGACGCGGCCGTCTCCACCGCCAGCGCGAGCTCCGAGACGAGTACAGGCACCAACAAGTGCTGCGGTCTTGCCGTCGAGGATCTCGTAGTACGTGGGCTCATCGATGGACAGGTTGTCACGGTTCTGGAGCTGGAGCAGCTCACCCTCACAGAGTTCCATGCTGACCTTGCCGATCAGCCGAGAGGGTTCGGGATCGCTGAGGCTCGCGCAGAGCCTGAATGAGGCGGCGATCAAGTAGTCGCCCAACAAGACGGCGGACTCATTGCCGGCCCTGTCGTTGATGGTCTGAGCACGCCTGCGGATCTCCGCCTCGTCGAGCACATCGTCGTGCACGAGCGTTGCCATGTGCACCATCTCGACGACCGCTGCGAGCTTGAGCAGCTCTGCCGGCGGGGGCTGCTCGATCGAGATGCCGCAAGCGGCACCGGATACGAGCACGAGGGTTGGGCGGAGCATCTTGCCCCGGAACCGCTCGACCTGCTTGCATAGCTCGGCGACCGCGGGGACCTCCGAGTTGAGCGCCCCTTCGATTTCGTCTGTCACCTGCACGAGCCCTGACAGCACCCAGTTCTGGACGCCGGTCAGCTCGGCCGGGATATCGAGGACCTGCTTCAACGATCGCTCCCGCTCAGTCGCGCTTTTTCTTCTGGCTCACGATGTAGCAGATAAACGCGAGATCGGCTTCGCCCTCTGTCGTCGGGGTGAATTCGCCGTTGCCCTCTTCCTCGTCGTCCGGATCGGTGCCTTCCCAGTAGACGGTGACATCCTCGAACCCCGCCTCGGTGAGGATCTCGCGGATCTCTGGGAGTGTCCACAGACGCCAGGTGTATTCGAAGGCGTCCATCATCATGGAGCCATCTGGGAATTTAAAGTGGATCTTGCAGTCCATCTCCCCGGTGACGGGGTTGTACTTGTGCTGGTCCCAGATGTAGGTGAAGTGCTTGTTGACCTTGCGGGTCTCTTCCTGCTCGACCATGGCTTCAGACCCGCCGTAGAAGTCGCAGATGAAGAGGCCGTCGTCGTCGAGTGAGTCGAGGACCGATTTGAAGTAGGCCCTGATCTCGTCACGCTTCTGAAAGATCCAGTAGCTGAAGTTCATCGCCAGGACGATGTCTGCTCCGATGGCCTCCTGGCCTGGGTCGCGGACATCCTCTTGCAAGAGCGTGATCCGGGACGCTCCGTCGCCCTCGAGCTTGGAGATGTTGTGCTCCCGCCCCCATTCGAGGGTGGGGCCGTCAAGATCGACCCCAACGCCACGGTTGGACTCCCGGCGGCTGAGCCACTCGCAGGTGGTGGCGGCGGTCCCGCAGAAGTCCTCGCGGAGGAAGCTGGCGTGCCTGCCTCGGAGGGTCTTGTAAGTCTGGTCCACGAAATCGATCTCCGATTCCACGTTCTGGACGGAGAGCTGGTAGAGCTTGTGGCGGTCCGCGGTCGCGGCCGTGTACTTGAGGATCTTGTTTTTATTCTTGCCCTTGGGCTTGGTCGGCTGGGTAATAGTCGGCATGCCGGAGTCTAGGTCCGCATCGGGCTGATTGTGGCTCAGAAAGGCGGTCTGGGGCAAGGTTCTCTGTGATTTGGACGATCTATAGTCCACAACTTGGCCCACCGGAAGGGCCTGTGTATACAGCTAAACCTCTCCCTCAGGAGTCAGTTCAGATGAAGCTCACGATGGTTGGCACCGGGTACGTCGGTCTTGTGACGGGCGTTTGTTTCGCCGAGACCGGCAATGACGTCACGTGTCTCGACGTCGACGAGGGCAAGATCGAGAAGCTCAAGCAGAACATCTGCCCGATCTATGAGCCGGGTCTGACCGAGATGATGGAGCGCAACTACAAGGCGGGCCGTCTCACCTACACGACCGATCCCAAGACCGCGTATGTCGATGCGGACATGATCTTCATCTGCGTCGGCACCCCTTCTGACGAGAAGGGTCACACCAACCTGCAGTACATCAACTCCGCTGCGGACGACATCGCCGACGCGATCAAGGCGCTCGGCCCGAACCAGACTCCGAAGGTTGTCGTTGTGAAGTCCACCGTTCCGGTCGGCACCACGTTCCACGTGCGTGACCGCATCCGCGAGCGCGTCGGACCGGACATCCCCTTTAGCGTTGCTGACAACCCCGAGTTCCTGAAAGAAGGCGATGCGATCGTCGACTTCATGAAGCCCGACCGCGTTGTTGTCGGTGTTGAGAACGAACGCACGGGCGAGATGTTCAAGGACCTCTACGACCCGTTCGTCCGCAACGGTCACCCGATCTTCATCATGGATGTGCCCAGCGCCGAGATGGTGAAGTACTCGGCCAACAACTTCCTGGCCACCAAGATCTCGTTCATCAACGAGATGGCAAACCTCTGCGAGGCCTACGGCGCAGACATCAACCGTGTCCGCGAGGGCATGTGCTCCGACTCACGCGTCGGGCACCACTTCCTCTACCCGGGCCTGGGTTACGGCGGCTCCTGCTTCCCCAAGGACACACTCGCCTGCATCATGATGGGCGACAAGGCGGGCGTCACCACGCAGCTCTCCAACGCTGTCCACGGCACGAACCAGCGCCAGCGCAACCTCTTCTTCAAGAAGATCCTCAAGCACTTCGGCGGAGAGATGGGCCTCAACGGCAAGACCTTCGCCTTCTGGGGCCTGGCATTCAAGCCCCGCACCGATGACATCCGTGAGGCGCCGGCTCTCACACTCGTCCGCAAGTCGCTCGGCTACGGCGTGACATGCCGGGGCTTCGATCCGGTCGCGATGGAGAA
Organism: Phycisphaeraceae bacterium; assembly: GCA_009827205.1. Classification (GTDB taxonomy): domain Bacteria; phylum Planctomycetota; class Phycisphaerae; order Phycisphaerales; family UBA1924. The sequence continues at coordinate 2,837 of WUAK01000045.1, forward strand.
CGTCGGCGCCGAGATGGGCGACACGATCAGCCTGCACGACGACATCTACGAAACCGCCAAGGGCGCTGATGCGCTGATCATCTCGACCGACTGGGACGAGTTCAAGCAGCCCGATTTCGAGAAGCTGGCATCCATTATGAACGGGAAGGTCATCTTCGACGGCCGGAACCTCTACCGCCGCCAGCAGATGGGCCAGCTCGGGTTCCACTACTACTCGGTCGGTCGCCAGCCTGTGCTGCCCAGCTGAGTGAAGAGTACAACTGACTCCTCAAAGCCCCTCGTAAACTCGAGGGGTTTTTTTCATGCACTGCGCACACCGCAAGGGGACCATCCCTGCTCATACAGGGATGGTCCCCTTGCGGCTACACACTTGAAACGCATCTTTCAATTTGAAGTTGTGCGTCCAGGGTGCCAACACCCTACCCGACCCTCTTGGCCTTCTAAACAACATGTGCGCACAGATATGAACATCCATAATCTCTCTCACTATCTACTGCTCTCTCATACAGGATCTATTCTCTCATCACACACTCTCTTACGTAGATGTCCACTGCCTTGTCTGCGAACGAACCCGCTTTAGACGCTCTCTGCCCAAGGGGGTCATGTGTGTATAAGGGGCGTTGACCCCCTTGCAACCTAGTCGCTCACTTCACGCTGCCAATCGGACAGGGGGCCAAGCGTGTATGTACACGCTTGGCCCCCTGTCCGGCCTGCACTACAATCCGCCCCATGCCTGACCGTCTCTTCCGCCTGTACCAACGCAAGCGGATCATCAACATCAACGCCAACATTGTCGCATCCGGGCTGGTCTCGACGTTCATCGTCGTGGGCCTGCTCTGGTTCATCAAGGATGTCATCGGGACCAACTGGCCCACGTGGGCGTACACAGCGTTCAGCGCCGTGGCGGATCTTGTGCTCGATGTGGGCGCGTTCGCCGGGCTGCACTGGGTTGCGAATCACTGGAGACCGCTGGCCGGGCGGACGGACGAGGAGCACGCCAAGCTCCACGCGCCGGCGCCGGACGTCTTTGCTGACACGACGAGGCTCCAGTTCGAGCGAGCCGCGATCAGCCCGCTGTATTACATCATCGCGATCGCGGGGACCGAGGCCCTGCAGCAGCACTGGGGCTGGCACCCCGCGTGGGCCGTCGCGCTGGCGTACCCGGCGGGCTTGGCCGTGACGCGGACCATCCATACCTTCTGGGGACTCAAGTCGGGCACGTACATCGACCACCACAAACGCTTCCACGACGACAGCGACCGCACCAAACGCGGCAGCGACTGATCGCTCCCACTACCCTCCCACTATGTGCGGCATCGCGGGCATCATCCGAATCCACGACCCGAAGGAAGGCGACCCGCCTGCGCACCTCGACGCGATCCCAGAAGCCTGGCTTGACACGCTCGACGAGTCCATCAAGCACCGAGGCCCGGACGGCGCGGGCCGGTTCCGTGACCGAGCCACGCGCGACGACGGGGTCGTCGTCGATGTCGCGCTCGTGCACCGACGCCTGAGCATCATCGACCACGAGGGCGGCCATCAGCCCATGGTCCACGACGGCGAACGCCTACGCCCCGACCTGACCTACCAACCGGGCGAAACGCCGATCGTCGCCAGCGAGATCGAGCCGGGTAAGCCGTTGGTCGCGGTGGTGTTCAACGGGTGCATCTACAACCACCGGGAGCTTCGGAGAGAGCTTGAGGCGAACGGGCACGTGTTCGAGACGGATCACTCGGATACGGAGGTGTTGGTGCATGGGTGGAAGGAGTACGGGCACAAGCTTGCAAACAATCTGGATTCGATGCATTCGCTCTCAGCGTGGTCTAGAGCAGGTGCAGAATTTTCGTTGTCACGCGATATCTCAGGTGAGAAACCGCTTTATAGATCGCTCGGGCCGTTCGATAGAGTTGTGTTGTTCTCATCGACGACAGTCGGTTTGATCAGACTGGTCAACAAAGAAGCAAGACACCCAGCACGCATCAGCAAAGGGGACTTCTTCGGCAACGATACCGAGATATGGATCCGTGACGGGAAGGGGCCAGAGCTGCCCATCGAACCGATTGAAAATCAACTCCAGCACTCAACCGATGCCATCACCGCAGAGAAACAAGACTCATACGTTCAGATCTTTGACATCCCCTACGAAAATCACAGCCACCCTCAGCGAGACCAATCAACAACCTCGGAGCAGATCCAAGAACTGCTTGTTCGTGCAATCTCATCACGGCTCGAAGCTGACGTGCCGCTGGGTGTCTTTCTTTCGGGTGGAATTGACTCAGGTCTCATCGCCGCGATTGCGAAGCAGCATCGCACAGATCTCAGAACGTTCACGGTCAGAATGCCCGATGGTCGGATTGATGAATCAGAATCAGCAGCTGCTACCGCTCGATACTTGGGCACTGAGCACCACACACTCGATTGTGATCCAAACCCAGCAGAAGATCTTGTTAACCTGATCCACCAGCTCGGCCTGCCCTTCGGAGATAGCTCGCTTCTACCGACGTACTGGGTCAGTAAAGCCGCCCGTGAACATGTCAAGGTTGCACTATCCGGAGACGGCGCAGACGAATTGTTCGGCGGATATAGACGGCATGTCGTCGATGATGTGCTGACCAACTGGCGGGGATTGCTCGGAAAGCTGCCAAGAAGCCTGCCGGGCCGACGATATCCCGGTTCTCGAGCAGACTACCTCTCGCGTTTGTTCGCAGCAGCCGCTGGCAGAGGCTATCCCGACCTGCTCGCGATCTTCTCAAGCCCAGACTTCGATCGATTGCTGGGTCGCAGCGGCAAACAAAAGCGTGATAAAGACTTCGATCGCATGATCCAAAGCACAAAGTCACGCTTCCCATCCAGCTTTCCAAACGATGCGCTCCAACACGACTTCAATCAATACCTCCCCGATGACATACTCCGCAAGACCGACACCGCCTCGATGGCCGTCGGCCTCGAAGTCCGTGCGCCGTTCCTTGCACGAGAGCTCGTCGAAGCGGCGCTGCGCACGCCGCTGGATGTGCTCATGCCCAAGGGCGAGCGCAAGGGCCTGCTCAAGCAAGTCGCCCGCAAGTACCTCCCCGATCACATCGTCGATCGGCCCAAGCAGGGCTTTGCGATCCCGATCGGCGAGTGGTTCCGCACGGACTACGGGTCGATGCGGACGCTGCTGTACGACCATCTCGAGTCCGCCGACCCGTTCCCTGGGCTAGCCGAGGCCGTGGTGAACATCAACATGGACTTCGTCCGCAGGATGCTCCGCGAGCACGACGCGGCGGGCGAGAAGTCCATCAATCCCTGGCACGGGCGGGACCACTCGCAGAGGCTCTACATGCTGCTGGTGCTCTCGATCTGGGCGAAGTGGCTGAAGTCGATCCGCTAAGATGCACCCATGAACGCACTCGAGAAGCTCCGGCAGGTCGTCGACGACATCAAGGCAAACACAGACCCGATGAAGCTGCAGGCCAACTGGGACCTGGCGGCTCGGCTCGTGTCGCGTTTCCCGGTCGATCAGGATGCAGCGATGGAGGCGTACAAGGCCAAGGATGCGGATGCGTTCGATGCGATCGTCGCCTCGGTCGAGAACCCGCCTAAGAAAGACGAACCCGAGGCGGATATCGAGGTCACGCACGAGATGCGTGAGGCGCTCAAGGCGTTTCGCAAGAGGCTGAAGCTCACGAGGCTCGACGACGAGTCGCGACTGGGCAGCAACAAGCTCTCGGGCGGGCTCAAGTCCGACATCGACGCGATCGTCCCGCCCAAGGAGTTCCCCGATCAGATCTGGAAAGACCTCGCAAAGCTGGGCGTACTCAGCCACACCGGGCAGGGGTTCTATCAGCTCGTCGAGGGCGCCTCGCTCTGACGCCTGCGGTTGCGTTTCATCTGATTCAGATCGAGCAGCCACCCCACGTAGAAATGCGCGAGTCTTGCAAGCCGGGCGTGCCCGGTCACGATCACGAAGCGTTTGTTCCCTTTGATCGTCCGGACCACTCGTTTTGCAACGAGATCTGGTGATGCGGCGAGTCTCTTCGGGAAATCTCGGCGCGTCGTCGTTCTCCCTTTGGCCTTGGCCGTGTTGAGGATGTTGCTCCGCACGAGACCTGGGCAGATCACGGAGACACCGATCTTGGGCGAGAGTTCCTTGCGGAGCGCGAGGCTCATGCCGACGAGGCCGTGCTTGCTTGCGCAGTAGGCGGTCATGTTCCGCTGCGGGACAAGCCCGAGCATGCTCGAGATGTTCACGATATGCCCGCCTGAGTTCTGGCGCATCCCCGGGAGCAGCCCGCTGATCAGGCGGGCCGGCGCATCGAGGTTCACGCTCATCACTCTCGACCACTCATCGATCGGCATCTTCTCGAAAGGGTCATACCAGAGTGTGCCCGCGTTGTTGATGAGAATGTCCGGCGCTCGGTCTGCAAGGAGTGCTCGGCAGAGTGAATCGATCGCCGACTTGTCGCTGAGATCGCAGGCGTGCGCAGCAATCGACCCGGTTGAACCACCGAGTTCTGTCCGAGCTTGTTCGAGTCCCTCGGCATCGAGATCAACCAGGCACAGATCGCACCCTTCACGCGCCAACGCGTGAGCCGTTGCCAGGCCGATCCCAGACGCGGCGCCGGTCACGACTGCGAGTTTGCCCCTGAGTTCTTTCATTAAGCCGGCTCTTTACGCACTCCCCGGGTCGCACGACCGGTATGCGTCGATCACGGCGCGCTCGCCAGCTTTGTCGGGCATGCTGTTGCCGTGCTCCATGCCCATGATGCCCGCAAAGCCCTTCTTCTGGATGTGCCTGAACACGTTGTCGAAGTTGATCTCGCCCGTGGTAGGCTCGTTGCGACCGGGGTTGTCTCCGATCTGGAAGTACCCGATCTCGTTCCACGCGCGGTCGATATTGGGGATCAGATTCCCCTCTGTGATCTGCTGGTGGTAGATGTCACACAGGATCTTGCACGATGGCGAATCGACGGCTCGGCAGATCTCATAAGCGTGCGACATCTTTGCCAGCAGCATGTTGGGATGGTTTCTCGGGTTCAAAGGCTCCAGCACCATCACGAGGTTGTGAGGCTCGAGTACCTTCGCACCTGCGCGCAGTTGCTCAATCGCGTAAGCGGACTGATATTCGAAATCGATCCGCTGGTGACGCGTGCCGGGTACGACCGTCATCCACTTTGCGTTCACGCGCTTTGCGACTTCGACGGCGTTCTCGCACGCCTTGACGAAGTTGTCCATATCTTCCTGCTTGCCCTGGCTGAACGTGGGCCCCCAAGCAGAGTCGGGGTTGAGGACGAACACACCCATCCTGATGCCGAGCCTGCTCATCGCGTCGGCTATGCGTTCCTGATCCTCAACGCTCCGGCCCGACATCCCGTTGTCCTCCCACGCGGTAAAGCCCTCGTCAGCCGCGAACTGGAGCTGCGCAACGAGATCATCACCGGCATGGTGCCTGAACATCCCAAAGTGTGGCGCAAAGTGCATCGAGAATTGATTTTTGGTATCGCCGGGTTGCTGCGCCATCGCCTTGGCAGAAAGGGCTGCGGAAGAGGCGACAACACCACCGGCCGCGGAAAGGAAGGTTCGTCGTTGCATGGTCAGCTCCGTGGATCAGACGAGGGGCGTCGAGCCCGGTGATGGTACCGGGTTTACTGCGAGATCGCCGAACTCGTACGAAGCGGGCGAGAGATCGAGGGAGGAGTTCATCGCTTGCTCCCAGGTGACCTGCTTGCCCGTGTAGGCGCTCATCCGACCCATGACCGCGGTCAGTGTGCTCTCAGCGACTCGTTTGGCTTCGTTGAGGTACGCGCCATCGCCCCTGATAGAAGCGACCAAGTTTTTGTGCTCGAGCATGTAAGGGCTCGGGTTCTCGGCATCGAATCGCCAGTTGTTCTTGCCCTCGATCACCGCGAAGCCAGGGCGGGAGACACTTGTTCCCTTCGTACCACGCAGCACTTCCTCGACACGCCCAGCGCAGCCGTCGATCTGCCTGCACATGCTCATGCAGCTCGAGCCGTCGGCATACTCGAACTCGATCGCGAAGTGATCGAAGATGTTGCCGTACTTCTCAGCGGTACGGACCTGACGTCCGCCCATTCCCATCGCCTTGACAGGAGGGCCGCCCTTGGCCCAGTTGACGACATCGATGTTGTGAATGTGCTGCTCGCAGATGTGATCACCCGAGAGCCAGCAGAAATACAGCCAGTTTCGGCACTGCCACTCCATGTCCGAGTACTCGGGCTTTCGGTCGTGCACCCAAAGCCCGCCCTGGTTCCAGTAGCACTGGGCACCAACGATGTCGCCCAGCTCGCCGTTCTGTACGCGCTCCATCAGCGCGAGGTAGGAGGTCTCGTGTCGCCTCTGTGTACCCGCGACAACGGACAATTTCTGAGCTTGCGCCTTCTCGGCTGCTTCGATCACCATGCGAACGCCAGCAGGATCCACCGCGACCGGTTTCTCCATGAAGACGTGTTTGCCCGCGTCAATCGCAGCCTGGAAATGCAGCGGCCTGAAACCCGGGGGCGTCGCGAGCACAACATAGTCGATGTCATTCTCGGCGAGCAGCTTCTTGTAGGCATCGAAACCGGTGAAGCAGTGCGCATCGTCGATCGAGACGCGTTGACTCGCGTCCTCGCGATCTTCGAGATACTTCCTTGAACCGTTCAATCGGTCTTCGAACAGATCCGCGAGCGCGACGATCTTGGTTGAAGGGTGTGCCTCGATCGCGTTTGCGGCAGCTCCGGTGCCCCGACCTCCGCAACCGATGACCCCCACCCGGATCGTCTCGTCCGCTCGGCGCGCAGCGCTGGCGGCAAAGGCTGGCGAGATGAGTGATCCCACACCGATCGCAGCACCAGCTTTGACCACATCGCGTCTGTTCAATTTCGTTGTCATCTCACGCTCCTTCAAACGCCAGCACCTGATCCATCCTGCGGGCAATATCGGCAAGCCGTTCGGCGCCGCCGCCCCCGACCTCGGCAGAGGCCCAACCACGATAACCGATTCTGGTCAGTGACTCTCGCACCGCGGGCCAGTCACAGTCTCCCTCGCCGATCTCGACACCGAAGCCTTTCCAGAGTCCCTCGTTGTCCCGCTTTGATCGGCTGAACTCTTTGACATCGAGTTTAAGGATCCGGTCGCCGAGCGCATCGATCCACTGTTCGGGCCAGCCGTAGTTGATGATGTTTCCGACATCGAAGTAGAAGCCGACGTTCGCGCTCTCAAATTCGTCGACATACCGAGCCGCCTCGAGCGGGCTAAGCAAGAAATTGTTCCACACATTCTCGAACGCTATAGCGACGCCCAGTTCCTCTGCAAGAGGAACGAGTTTACCGATCTCCCGCTGGCTCAGCTTGTACGCGTCGGCGTAGCTCATGCCCTTGCGGACGACCGCGGGCACGACGAGGACTGTCGAGCCCCCAACTCGTTTGCAATCATTGATCGCGGTTTCGAGTGCAGCCCGCCCCTCGGCGCGCACGCTCTCATCCGGATGATTGAACGGTTTGCCCCAGTGCGCAGAATCGACGACGCCCGGAATCTTAATCCCTACCGCATCTCGTGCTTCAATGACCTCATCAAGATCGAGCCCACCCGGGCTATCGAGTTCAACGCCGTCAAACCCGGCGGTCTTGGCGAGTTCGAACTTTTCTCTGACGGTTGAACCCTCTCCGATCATGCCGTACTTGAGTGACTTGAGGATTCGCGGTCCGGAGCCATTCAGGTTCGCTCGCCACTTCTCTGGCTGAGCAGAGACTCGGCCAGTATTCACAGCAACTCCCGCTGCGGCGGCTGTCAGCAGAAACGATCTTCGATCGATTGCCATTGATCGCTCCTTATGCGAACTTCGTTACTCCGGGCACCGCAACGCTTGGTCTTGGCCGGTCACCGAACGTGAACGGGTCTGGGTTGAGGTTCTCTTGGCTGTCTCGGGCTTGCTGCCACGTCACGACCTCGCCTGTGTACGCGGCCATACGAGCCATGATGGCCATGAGTGTCGAGTAGGACATCGACACGCCGTCGTTCACCGGGTTGCCTTCACGGATCGAGTTGAACAGCACGTTGTGCTCGCGCTGATACATGTCGTTGCCGGGTGCGCTACCTCGCCAAGGCTGGGTGCCCTCGATGACGTGCTGCCCCGTCCAGGGCTGCATGGTGCAGTTGCCGGCGCTCCCGAGGAAGTAGGCCGAGTTATCAGATGGTGTGTTGGGCCAGTGCCTGCACATGTGGTATGCGCGTTGCCCGTTGGAGTACTCGAATGTGATACCGAAGTGGTCGAACACATTTCCTGTCTCTGGTGAATCTGGCCTTGTCTGTCTTCCTCCGACCGCCCAGCACTTGGCGGGAGGAACATCCTGCATCGCCCACGCGATCCAGTCGATCGCGTGCACCGCCTGTTCAACAACGTGATCACCCGACAGCGGTGTGAAGTACTGCCAGTTGCGGAGTTGGAACTCTGTCTCGCTCCAGCCTTCCTGCATCGGGTTTGGACGCACCCAGCCTGTCGTGTTGTATGTCGTTTGGATCGTGTGAAGATCGCCGATTCCGCCCTCGTGGAGTTTGGCCATTGTCTCTCTGCACTGGTCCTGGTATCGCCAGCAAAATCCCGACATCACAGCAAGACCCATCTCTTTCGCCTTGCGAGCCGATTGCAGAACACTCCGCACTCCAGGCGCATCGACAGCAACCGGTTTCTCACAGAACACGTGCTTGCCCGCATCGATGGCAGCGGCCATCTGCTGTGGGCGGAACGCGGGCGGTGTCGTGAGCAGCACGACGTCGCACTCGTCGATGACCCGCTTGTACGAATCGAACCCCACGTGCATCCGATCCGCCGGGACTTCGATCGTGCCAGCGGGATCGCCTCCCTCTTCGGCGTGCGCGTCCAGCCCGGCCTGCACTCGGCCGATGCTTGCCTCGATGCGACCACCGATTGCTTCCCCCGCTGACCAGAGCATCGTGTTTGGGTCCGCCTTGAGAGCCTGGAGCATCGCGCCGGTCCCTCGCCCGCCACACCCGACAACGCCCACGCGCAGCGTGTCGCGATTGGGTCTCGCTAAAGCGCCAAGCGCCGAGCTGGCAACGAGTCCTGATGCGCCGATCGCTGCGGCGCCTTTGACGAACTCCCGCCGATGAATGCCGTCATTCGTCATCTGACTCTCCTTCTTCACTCACCTCGACTACGAACCTGAATCCGACCCAGCTGCAATCCGCGAGCCACCACTGGCTCTTGGGAATCTGAGGGTCACTGGCGTTCCAGCTCGACGTCTGTTTCTGTAGAGACAGCGGCGTACATTCGGATGCTGGCTGTTTGTAGCTGCCGCCCATCGCGTACGGTCGTTTCTCGTCCGTTTCGACCCACTCGGCGACGTTACCAAGCGTGTCGTGCAGTCCGGACTCGTTTGCATCCAGCGACATGACGGGGTGCGTTGTGTAGTCTGAGTTCTCCTTCGACCACACCCCTCCACCCTCTGCGGACGCGAGGTGAACCCACTCGGATTTGGTCGGGAGCCTGCTTTTGATGCCGGCGTGCTCACCCAGCCACTCGCAAAACGAGCGTGCAGCATGGAGTGTCATCCCCATCGCGGGGTACCCCTCGTGACCGAGTCCACGATCAGGCGGCACGTAAGGCTTGCTTGGCCGCGTCACCGCGTCAGCTCCCTTGCCCACGGATTCGCGCTCGCTCTCGGGTTTGTCGAGCTCATAGAGATAGATGTCGTAGATGTCCCAGGTGACTTCGTGGGGCAGCACCCAGAGGTCTTCTACCGCGTGGGTTGCACCATCGACTTCAATAACTCCACCCGGAACACGCAGCAGATCGAAACTCACGTTCGTTCCGGGGATCAGGATCGACTTGGTTTCGACTTCATCCGCGAGTGTTGCGCCTCTGCGGGCTCTCCCAGTGAGAACGCCGCTACGCTGATCAACATGGCTCGGTTCACACTCATGAACGCACTCGTCTTCACGCTCTTAGTCCCCCTGCTCGGTTGCGGCTCAAGCCCCAATCCGGAGCCCGAGGTCGCATCGCAAGAGCCTATCCTGACCCGCTTCGAATATGCAAGAGTCCTGATGGGCAGCAAGGCGAGGATCGTGCTGTATCAGGAACACGAGCACGAAGCCGTGGCAAAGGCACGAATAGCCTTTGAAGAGATGGAGCATCTCAACGCAGTCCTCAGCGACTACGACCCGAACAGCGAAGCGATGCTGCTCGTCACGAATGAGCCTGGCCGTTGGACAGAGATATCAGAGGATCTGCTCGATGTTCTTCTTAAGTCGGCAAAGGTCTGGGCTGCATCAGACGGCGCGTTCGACCCAACCATCGGGCCTGTCACTCACATCTGGCGCAATGCGGCGGCCAATTCGAGCATGCCCAGCGGCACTGTATTGAGTGATGCGCGCTCGCGAGCAGGATTTGAACTGCTTGAGATTGACTCGGACGTGTCGAAGGTCAGGCTCAAGACGAACGGAATGGTGTTTGACTTCGGCGGGATTGGCAAGGGGTACGCCGCGGGGCGTGCACTTGAAACACTCAGAGATCTCGATGCGCCTATAGCACTTGTGGATCTTGGAGGCGACATAGCCATCGGCAAGCCTCCGCCGGGTAGCGAGGGCTGGTCAATCTCGATCGAGACCGGCCTCGGAGAAAAAGAAGACCGGGTGCTCGCCGATTGCGATCGGGAGAGCACACGTCTGAACC
>WUAK01000046.1 GCA_009827205.1 Phycisphaeraceae bacterium
GTTCTCGATTTCCGAGTTGAACCTGTTCTCGCTCTCGTCGCCGTCGTCTTCCGCGTAGGAGTACGTCGTCAAGAATGTGGTCAGGTTCTTGTCCGTCTCACGCGCACCGTCGACTTCACCTCTGAGGTTGAGTCGTTCTGTGTTACCGTCAGAACCGTACAAACCGAACGAGACGTTCCCGCTCCACTCACTAAAGAAGCCTGTTTCCGCTTCGACGGGGAGCTCATCCGCGGCTTCCTCCGCGTCCTGCGCAACAACCCCTGCAGACAGCGCCAGACTCATTGCAATCGCGATCGATTCTTTCAACATATCCATCCCCTTCCCGTGCTCAATTCGAGCGAGCAAACCAATTCGGAGGGGACTCTAGAACTGCCAGACGAGCTCAGCACGGAGATCGAGATCGTTCCGGTCCTGCCTGTTGGGCTGGCTCTTGTCGTACCGGTTCTCGACACCCATCCGGAGGCTCAGGCCCGTTTCATCATCCAGCTTGTAATCCCATGTTGCACGAGCATTTAGGCGATACTGGCTCGGCCGTTCCAACTCAGGGAAGTAGTCAACACTCGCAGCGAGCTTCTGCCGTTCACTGATTTTGTGAGACGCATTCAGGAAGAACGCTCCCTCTGGAATCCATTCATCCCGCGGGCCCTCGAACTCTCGCGAGGCGCTCAGACCGAGCCTGAGCAGAGCGTCGGTTTTCTCATCCTTCACCACCTGGTATCGCGCCCCTGCCGAGAGGTTCAGCCTGTACTCATACTGCTTGAAACGATCGAGTTCTCCCGTTGCGTTCGCAAAGACGCCAGAGAACTTGGTGTCTCCTGTACCCCAGTCCTGAAGAATGCTATTTACAAGCCGGTTCTCGGATTCACCCTCCCCGCTCGTCCTGGCGAACGAGTAGTTGGTTCGAAGCGTGGTCTTGTGGCCGTCGTACTTCTTGTTGATGTTGAAACCACCCCTGATCCGGGTGCGATCTGAAGTGCCGCTGTAGAAGTCCACGCCCATCCGGACTTCGCCGTGCCAGTCCTCGATGATCTTCTCGAACCAGTACTTCTCGGGTTCGACCTCAGGACCGGCGAGCGCTTCTTCCTCGGCTTCTTTCGCTTCCTCTTCTGACGGCAGAGGCTCATCCTCAGGCTGTGAACTTGGATCAGGGTCAGCAAATACCACCGGATCCGCGGTCAGAATCCCTCCGGCCATCAACTCAGGCACGACGAGTTCTGGTCCCTCGTCGGCGAGCGCCTCGGGAGCAACCGCAACCGACAGGAAGACCAGGATGGCAACCGCCAGCGGATTCACAAGATACGATTCCCCGCGACGGGTTACACTCCCTGAAAGCCCCGTCGGCCAGAAGCATCGGCCAACGGGTAAACACTGCGGGAATCGCGGCGAATGGATGCGCCGATGCCGAGACGCCGATACACGTATTCGTGCACGAAATGAACGGAAACACCCCGATGACGCCCGAACCACACCAGAACCGACGCGCAATACTTGCTCAGGCGCTTGGCCTCCTCGCGACCGGCTCATTCCTTGGCTCATGTACCACATCACGACGCAACCCCAGCGCCGTCCTGCCTGGACCCGTCTGGCCCCACGAGAGTGTCGCTGAAACGCCCGCGCCAGTTGCCGACAGCAACAGAGCGAGGCCGACCCTGCCTACAAAGGCGCGTTTTTCTGTTCACGCACGGAACGAGTGGACAAGGGCACAACCCAACGTTTCTGACACCAACCCGATGGTCCGCGTTGAGCACATCACCGTGCATCACGACGGGATGCCCCCGACCGTAATACGCACGCAACAAGAAGCCGCCGAGCGACTCGAGATGATCCGCGTCTCGCACGTCGAGCACCGCGGCTGGGCGGATATCGGCTACCACCTGATCGTTGACCCGCAGGGTCGTGTCTGGCTTGGCAGGCCTATCCACCTGCAGGGCGCACACGTACGGGACCACAACCCTCGCAACCTCGGCGTGCTCGTCATGGGCAACTTCGAGATCCAGCGACCGACTGCTGAGGCGACGAGAACACTCGATGCGCTCCTCGCTCACCAGTCCCGGACGCACGGCGTGCCGCTCAACCGAATCTACACGCACCGTGAATGGGCGAGCACCGCCTGCCCTGGTCAGAGCCTTCAGGCGCACATGGACACGACCAGATCCTCGTCCGGGAATCTCCGGAACATGCTGGTACGAGTCTGAGCCACGCAACCTAGAGCCTCAGTCATTCTCAGTGTCAACGGATTCACTGCGCTCGCCGAAGATGGCCGACCCGACACGGATCACGTTTGCACCTTCCTCGATTGCAACCTCGAAGTCATTCGACATGCCCATGCTGAGGATGTTGAAGTGGCCCTCGCCGAACCCGGTTTGGGCAAGATCCTCAAAGAGTTCACGAAGCCTCGAGAAATGGATTCGTGAATCCTCGGGGTTGTCTGTATAGGGCGCCATGGTCATCAGGCCCCGTACCCGAAGGTGTGCCATCGAATCCATCGCTTCCGCGAGGGGCTCGCACGCCGGCAATGGGCAACCGTACTTCGATTCCTCGCCCGAGATGTTGATCTGCACGAGCACATCGACCGGCCTTTCCTGCTTAAGGCCTACCGCCTGCAACTCCTCGGCGAGCCTGAGTGAATCAACCGAGTGCACAAGCCTCGCGCAGTCCGCGAGTTTGCGGGCCTTGTTTCGCTGCAGGTGCCCGATCATGTGCCAGCGGGCAGGGCCGCCCGAGTTGTGCCCGAGTGCTGCACGCCTGCGGATGTACTCGTCGATCATCGCGGCACGCTGCACGAGTTGGGGCACGCGGTTCTCGCCGAAGTCTCGGTGCCCGAGCTCTACGAGTTCTCGCACCTGATCCATCTCGGCGTACTTGGTCACGGCAACCGTGATGATCTCGCTCGGGTCTCGGCCGGCGCGCGATGCGGCATCGGCGACTCGCTGGAGAACGGCGCTGTATCGGTCGGCAAGAGTCATGGCAGTATCGATCATCCTCGAGCTCCGCTCAGGTGAGTCAATAGATTGAAGGCCGGCGTCCGTGCCGGTGCATGCGATACCTTATCCGACTCGCGTCTCTCGCGCTCTGCTTTCTTCGCATTCTCGCAGTTCAAGTGCATAACTTGGTCCGGTTCGCGCTCACCAGCAGTGGCTCGAGTACCCGTGGTACCCGCCGTGGTAATGCCCGTGGTAGTGCCCATGACCTCCTCCACCCGCAAAGAAACCGAGCGCAAAGATGCCGACACCGACACAGAACGCACCGAACTCCTCGAAGCTCGGACAATGCTGCCTGCTGTAGCTGTACGCAGAGCTGCACACGCTGCACCCCGGAGCGAACGCGATCATCCCGACCAAGGCGAGTGAGACCACCGACCGCTTTCTCTTGCTGATACTGCCCATGAATGCACTCCTGCCAAGCCAACCCGTCTGGCCAGAGAATAAAGAGTTAGTACTAACTTACATCATATCTTTCGGGTCAACAACCCTACTTCAGGAGTTCTGAGGCGGTTTTTAATAGGATTTCCGCACCTAGCATCCGCCATGAGCACACAGCCCGGGAAAAACACGCCCTTCGTTCTCATCATCCGCGACGGCTGGGGGGCCAACCCAAACCCCGAGCAGGCAGATTTCGACGCGGTCGCCCTCGCCGAGACGCCGGTCGCCGATCGTCTGATGGCTGAATACCCGTGGACGCTCATCAAGACTAGTGGCCTGGATGTCGGGCTTACCGATGACACGATGGGTAATTCAGAGGTGGGTCACCAGAACATCGGCGCCGGTCGAATCGTCGACCAGGACGCGGTTCGGATATCCAAGGCGTGCGAGAGCGACAAACTCGATGAGATCGCTGATCTCGTCGAGCCGATCACCCGTGCCAGAGACGCGGGGAAGTCGGTCCATCTGATGGGCATCAACTCCGACGCGGGTGTGCACGGCCAGCTCGAACACCTCTACGCGCTGCTCCGGCTTTGCCGAAAGCTCAATCAGCAACAAGTCTTCATCCATCTCTTCACCGACGGCCGGGACACCGGCCCCTTCACCGGCAAGGCGTTTGCAGAATCAGTCGAGCAAGAAGCGTCTCGGATCGGCATCGGGCGCATCGCGAGTGTCGTCGGTCGCTATTGGGCAATGGACCGCGACAACAGGTGGGAGCGCGTCAAGAAGGCATACGACCTGCTCACCGGGCGTAGTGAATACACGAACTTCGCGAGCGCAAGCGAAGCCATCCAGGCACACTATGACCAACCCCCGACAGAAACACTGGTTGGAGACGAGTTCATCGAACCCAGCACGATCGGCAATGACGCGGCCAAGAGTCGAATCACAAACGGCGACACAGCGATCTTTTACAACTACCGAGGAGACCGGCCTCGTGAGATCTGCTCGGCGTTTTTGCTACCCGAATTCGAGGGCGCTGAGGAACTGAAGCCTTCACCCGACTCGGGGAATCGTGGGTTTGATCGTGGTCCCAAACTCGACATCGATTTCGTGCTCATGACGCCGTACTCAGAGCGGCTCGCCGAGCTTGCGCGTGTTGCGTTCCGCAAGCCGCCCAAGATGCCGATGATCGGCGGCGAGTACTTCTCGAAGATGGGGCTCACTCAGTTCCGCTGCGCAGAAACCGAGAAGTATCCGCACGTGACGTTTTTCTTCAACGACTACCGTGATGAGCCATTCGAGGGCGAGCATCGCGAGATTATCCAGTCACCCCGTGTTGCGACGTACGATTTGCAGCCGGAGATGTCAGCCGAGGGTGTGCGCGACGCAGTACTACGAAGGCTCGATGCCGACGACTGCGAAGACGTTCTAGTCGTGAACTTCGCCAACGCGGATATGGTCGGGCACACCGGAAGCCTGGGTGCTGCGATCAAGGCGTGCGAGTCGGTTGATGCCTTTACGGGGGAGATTGTCGAGAAAACGCTCGCAAGAGGCGGCGCACTCATTGTGACCGCAGATCACGGCAACGCGGAGCAGATGCGCATCAGCGCCGACGCATCGCCTCAGACAGCACATACAACATTCGATGTACCGCTCATTGTCGTCGGAGAGCAGTTCAAAGGCCGACAGCTCAGAGGCGATAGGGATGTGAGCAACTGGACCAACCCGAACGCCAGGCAATCAAGGGGCAGGCTCGGAGACATCCTCCCTACCGCGATCGAGATGATGGGTCTTGAGAAACCTACAGAGATGACCGGGCAATCACTGCTTGCGTAGGTGCTCTACCGCCCGCCTGGGAGCCTGCCAGAGTGCGGCGGGATCTCGTCGTCAGCTGAATCACCATCAGTCTGATGCGCGAGTGCATCCTCAAACCGCTGCTCCAGCGACTCAAATCTCTTGACGAGTTGCAGGACGCGCTCGCCGAGCTCCCTGATCGATTCATCGAGATCATCGGCCCTCTTGTCTGCAAACGCCTGAGCCTCTTCGATTCGTTGAACCCTTGGGTCTTCCATAACGCTCTCCAGCACCGCGACGCGGGGCAGGATACCGTACGCGTCATGCCGTACTCAAGAACTCTGGTCATCCTGATCTGCCTGATCGCCGCCAGCAGGCCCGCATCGGCCCAGAGCGATGCGGATCAGGTCTCGCTCTTCAGCGATGTCTCATTCTACGACGAGCCAGAGACATCGAACCCGGCATCAACAGAGCCCTACGGCTCCAAGGACACTCAGTTCTACATGCTCGGTACGACGCTCGCGCCAGACTTCACTGGAAACTTTGATGTGAGCATCCACGGCCAGTACACCTACTTCCTGATCGATGATTTCGAGGTCGGTGTCGAGGCGGCTCTTTGGGGGTTCTTTCAGGAGAACAACACCGTTGGACTGAGCTCAAGCCTTGTGATGAGGTATCACTTCTATCAGGCCAGGCGCTGGTCTGCATTCGCCGAACTCGGCATCGGTGTCATGATCGCGACGGACAATGTCCCAGACAACGGCACAAACTTCAACCTCATGCCGCGAGCCGGCGCGGGCATCACGTACCAACTCTTTGAGAATCGCAACACACGGCTGATCACTGGTCTTCGCTGGCACCATATCTCAAACGCGAGGCTCACCGGTGAAGAACGCAACCCCGCGCGGGATGCGCCGGGGCTGTATGTCGGACTGCTGTATGAGTTCTGATCAGGAGACCGTCAAGCCGCCTGCTGCGTTGGCTGCGAAGGCTGCTGGATCATGTTTCCAGACTGGATATCGGTCGCGATGACTTGGTTCCTGCCGCCCTTCTTGGCACGGTAGAGCGTCTTGTCCGTGTCATCGAGCCACTTCTCCGGCGCGATCTCAACGGTCTGTTCTGTCCCGGTCACACCAATCGATACAGTGATTTTACGCTCGGGGTGCGCGGGCCAGTGCATCTCGCTCAGCTCCTGCCTGATGCGCTCACACACACCAGCAGCGTCAGCAGGCGAAGTCTCGGGCATGATCAGAGCAAACTCTTCGCCGCCGTACCTGCAAGCGATGTCGGTGACTCGGCACACGCGCTTCACAAGCTTCGCAAAGCTCTGGAGCACTGCGTCACCCGCGGGGTGACCGTAGGTATCGTTGATCGACTTGAAGTGGTCCAGGTCAAACAGCGCGACGCTCAGTGACTTGCCGTGTCGGTTGTTGTCCGCGATGCACTCGTTCCAGCGTGCATCGAAATGGGCACGGTTCCAGAGCCCTGTGAGCCCATCGATATGCGCGAGTCTGCCGAGCATTTCAACGAGATCAGACATCCGCAGCGCGGCCCGCAGACGCACGCGCAGCTCCATCAAATCGAAGGGTTTGGTGACGTAGTCCACAGCACCCAGATCGAACGCGACAACCTTGTCGGCGGGGCTGTGCAGACCAGAAAGAACGATGACCGGGATGTCACGGGATGAGGTGGTTTCCTTGAGCTGCCTGAGCACCTCAAACCCATCGAGATCGGGCATATCGAGGTCGAGCAGAATAAGACTCGGTGCTTCCTGCTCGGCCATCGCTAGGCCGGTGGCGCCATCGAGTGCCGAAAGCAGCGTGATGTTCTCTTGGCGCAGCCTCGCCTGGAGAAGACGATGCACGTCCTCGGAGTCATCGATGACAAGGACGCTGTGGCGCCTCTCATCTGATTCGTTGGCTTGGGTGCTTGGCATGAAGAAGCTGTCTCTCTCAAGAAGTGTGCTTGAAACGAACGAAAGCCATCCAGTCTTCTATCTTCAGGCAGCCATCCGGCCGCACACATCGAGCAATGCAGAGAAAGGCTCTGCCGCCTGGTCGAGACCGCCTTCACCGAGATTGAGAAGGGTCTGCTCGAGTTCTCCTGCCAGAGTTGTCAGGATCGGGAACCCGTAACCTCCGCCAGAACCCTTGAGTTGGTGTGCCAGGCGGATCAGTTGTTCACGCTCCCCCTGCTCGTACGCAGCAGTCATCTTTTCAACACGCAATGCCATCTTGTTGATGTACTCAAGCACAAGATCCTGCATATCAGGGTCGTCAGCAAACTCGCTTCTGATGCTCGTCTGGTTATCTGAAAGATCTGCCATGATCACCCCCTGACCGGTGCAAACACTGGCCGCATTCGGAATCAACCTCGTCTAGCTCTCGAGGCCAACCCCGACGGCGTCCACATGCCGTCTACATCACAACATGTCGGAATCAGGGGAACGGGGCTTCATCGAAACCCCCTAATTACCGCACACCGAATCGACGCAGCACCCACCCAAAGCGGTGTCACACGCATAAAGGGCATACGACTTAACAGGTCACGATTGTGTTATCAGCTGCAGCCTTCGTTGAAGTTGGACATGAAGGCCGTGAAATCGGTCGGTTCGATCCTGCCGTTACCGTTCTGGTCAGCTTCAGGCAGTTCAGCCAGATACGCGTTGATCCAAGCTGAGAAGTCCGAAAACTCGACTCTCCCGTTCAGGTTGACGTCGGCAACACAGACTCTGATGCCCATCGCTACCCCAACAGCGCGGTACGCGTTCACCCGGCCGTAACCGAATGAGATATCGAACCCAAAGTTGCCAAGATCTTCCGATGAATCAGTGATAATCGTGCGAACCTGATCCGGCGAAAGAGCCGGATCTGCAGAGAGCACAAGCGCAGCGACCCCACCGACCAGCGGGCAAGAAGCAGAAGTCCCCGACTCAAAGGAGTACGTGGGCTGCCCCAGGCTGTGCCAGGTAGAGATGATATCAACGCCCGGCGCAGCAACCGTCACCTCGGGCCCGTATGTCGAGAACGAGGCCAGTTGATCCTGGTTGTCTGTCGCGGCTACGGCGATCGTCTCAGGATACTTCGCCGGGTACTTCACACCCTCTGACCCCGAATTGCCAGTCGATGCGCAGATCACAACACCACGGTCATGCGCGTACTGCATCGCTGCTTGCATCAAATCGCTGCCGTTGTCCAGACCGAAGCTGATCACGGCGACACGTGCGCCGTTGTCGGCGGCCCAGATCAGCCCCTCGCTCATCCAGAGATCACTCGTGAAACCGAGGATGTTGGCGATCTTCACAGGCATGATCGGCGAACCCCAGCTCATGCCGGTCATACCGGTGCCGTTGTTCGATTGTGCGGCAGCGATCCCAGCGACGTGCGTACCGTGGGAGTTGTAGGTGTCATCCGCGTCACTCGAGCTGCCCTGCCCAGTCGAGTTGTAGCCGTCGACGAGCTTATGAAAGAGGTCCGGATGTTCGTGGCTCACGCCTGAGTCGAGCACCGCGATCACAACCTGCCCCGCACCCGCGTTCAAGTTCCACGCCTCGAACGCATCAACATCGGAATCCACAGTGCCCTCTACACCCTCAATAGTCTGACCGAGGTTGTGCAGGCTGTACTGCGTCGGGAATCCGGGATCATTTGGTCCGTCCTGATCAGTCTGTGAACCAACAACAACCGGATCTGCTTTGATTACGACGCCGCCTGATGCCTCGAGTACATCTGATGCCTCGATTGAGCCCACTGACCCATCGAGGTTTACGAGGTACATCCTCGTCAATCCGAGCGATTCGGCCAGCGCCGGATCACCGAATGAAAAGGGCACGACAGGCCTGATGCTCAACGCGCCTGCGCGCTCAAGAGCCGATTCCAGGTTTTGCGCATAGAGCGCACTACCGGTGTCAACCGAACTGGTACTCAGAATCGAGAGCCCATCGAACGCGTATCCGCTATCAAGCTCAACTATGAGTGCCTGCTCGTGAAACCCACTATGAACATCAGCCGTAACGATATCTGAATGATTGTGCTGGGCATCTGCGGTGAAAGCGCACCCGAACAGGCATGCGGAGACCGCCAGTCTCCCCCCGTGAGATCGCATGTTTCCCTCTCCTCAGCGGTCGTGGCCGTGACCACAACGTGGACTTCAGACTAATAAAGCCATCGTCGTAGAGCCAGCACGTTCCCACACTTTTATGAGGACGTGATGAAATGGGTGCTCTGCACCAATTTTTGTTCGGATTATGGCCGATGCCGGTATTTGACACCATGCAACCAAAATCGAGGGTTTTTCACATCCTTCGCTCTTTTTAGGGTTGACATGTATGCGGACCCGAGGCACCCTATTGGAACATGGAGAGGGGCGTTCTGCCCGAGAGAAGAGAATTGGAGAGGCCAGCGAGGGCGACTTAAGAGACCGCTCATGCTCGGCATGGGAGATAAGACATGTTCACACTGACCACAAAGGGCGGAGTCGCCGTTGCTGCCGCCGCGCTGCTGGCCGGTTCGGCCTCGGCGGATATCTCGTCCGTCGTCTTCAGCATCACCGCGACGCTGGACAACGGCAACGGCCCGTCGTACCCGCTTGAGATCGAGCTCGATCCCAACGGTATTGATGGCAACGGCGATTACCAGTGGACCCTCGCCAACCCCATCGATGTCAACGATGGCAACGGCCAGAACGTCTTCACGCTCGACGGTGCTGGCGTCACGATCTTCGCTGACCCCTCAGTCGCGTTGAACTTCAACGTCATCGCTGGCATGCAGAACACCGTCTTTACTGTTGATTCGGCTGTTCTCGGCTTCGCCCCGCTCGCCAACGCGGTCGGTCGTGCGACCGCTGCAGTTTCGGTTACCGATCTCAACGGCGATGGTGCTAGCTTCACCCCGACCGGTACTGGCGCTTACGGCTCGTACTACAACGGCGGCGGCACGCTCTTCCAGGAGCTGCTCCCCGGTGCAGTTGTTGCCGCAGCAAACTCGACCGCCACCGCGAGCGATGTCTTCCCCGCAGTTGGCTACCAGAGCATCGGGACCACCCTGACCGACATTCAGTCTGACTGGAACTTCACCCTCTCCGCTGGTGACCTTGCCTCGGGCACGAGTGAGTTCGAAGTGATCCCAGCTCCGGCATCCGCCGTCCTCGGCTTGGCTGCCCTCGCCGGTCTTCGCCGCCGCCGCTAATCACGACAATCCTATCATATCCCAAAAATCGCAGCCGACAGGGCTGCGATTTTTTTTGCGCAAACCACTGGTATTCTGATGATTGGTGCATTGACATAGCAAGCGCCGAGTCCGATACTGGTATCGGAGAGATTACATCAGGGGTTTCATGGACCCTTGATTGATTGTTAGAGAGCCAGGGAGAGGAGAGACTCCATGCCTCGCGTACTTACTACCGTTGCTGTATCGGCTTTGACTGCTGGCGCTGCCAGCGCTCAGGTCACCGATCCGCTGATCACCATCTCGGCTTCGAGTGCGCTCGGGTCGGGCTCGGTCAGCTTCTCAAGCGGCGATCTAGGCGCCATCGTTCAGCCAAACGGAGGCATCGTGTTCCTCCTGCTGAACGGACCGCTCGCGATCGTTGATCAGAACAACAACAACGTGATCGGCCAAGTCACCCAGTTGTCGGTCGTCAACAATGCGGACAACACAGACACCATCGAGTCCGACGCGCTGCAGGCCATCGGGTTTGCCGTATTTGCGGGTGACGCAGACACCACCTTCAATCTGACCGGTAGCTTCATCAACACGGGTTCGGTCAACAACGCCGAACTTCGTGCAACCGGCGGTGTCACAGTCACAGACAACAACGCCAACGGTGCAACACTCACCGGCGGCGGCGCAGGCGGTTCGTACTTCAACGCCTCGTACAACGGCGGCACCACATTCGCTGACCTGATCGTTGGCCCGCTCAACGCGGCACCCGCTGGCTCGAACTCGAGCTCGCAGGATTTCCCCGCTGCACCGGGCGTCTTCCAGTCGATCGCCAACCCGCTCACCGACATCCAATCGCAGTTCAACTTCACACTCACTGCCGGTGACTCGGCAAGCGGCACGAGCGGCTACTTCAGCGTTCCTTCACCCGCTTCAGCGACTCTGCTCGCACTCGCTGGCGGTGCTGCCCTTCGCCGCAGGCGATAAAGCAATTTACTAGTTACATCACACAGCGCCGGTTCACTTGAGCCGGCGTTGTTCATTTTTCTGGTGAGTGAATCAGTCACCGTCCATCCGAAGCAAGTCGCGTAGCGTGCCGGAACCCGGGACGAGCTCGTCGATCTCGATCAACGCGGCAGATCCGGTTCGCAGCTGGATATCGCAGTACCCCACACCTGTGGTCAAGAGCGAAGCGAGCAGTGACATCATCGGGTTGTGACCCACGAGCAGGAGTCGGCCAGACTCGTGCGACTCTACGAGCGGGAGAACGTCCGAGATCTGACTCCCGAGCATGAGTGCCTCGACCTCCTCGACCGGACTGCCAAGCCCCTCTGCCAGCAGGGTCGCGGTCTGGATCGCTCTAGCAGCCCGGCTTGAGAGAATCAAAGAGCCTGCGAAACCCGCTTCAGATAGTGTTTCTCCGAGCCAAGAGGCCTGGTTTCGCCCCCGTGTGGTGAGCTCTCGGTCCTCGTCTCTGCCTGAGAAAGAGTCCCGTTCTGCCTTGCCATGCCTGACAATCACCAGTTCCATCCAGATAGACTACCAAGAGGCATCGGGAACTGCCCAGCGATTGCTGCGTCTATACCGATATGCCCGTAGCTCTCTGATTCACGAGAGCACCAGGATCTGGCACAGGAGACACCCAATGGCCAAGCCCTTGACGATCGCACTCACCGCCGCCGCACTCGTTCTTTCCGCGGGCGTGCTGCCCAGCGCGATCAGCCCCATGGCCGGAGTCGCCGCGGCCCAGACCGACGAGGGGGACGTCAAGAAGAAGCGAGAGAACCTGGCACTGATGCTCCGCCCTGTCACCATCAGCTTCAACAACCAACGCCTCGAGGACGTTATGACGTTCCTCAAGGACTTCACCGGCGCGGAAATGGATATCCACTACATCGATGACCGCAAACCCGATGCGCTCGATCCAGACACGCTCATCACACTCGATGTCAAGGACATGTCCGCGCTGCGTCTGCTCGAACGTGTGCTCGAGCAAGCCGCGAAGGACTCCTTCCAGGAGAACACATGGCAGATGACCAGCTGGGGCTCGATCGAGTGCGGACCAAAGAGCCTGCTCAATCGCCGCCAACGCGTGGTGATCTACGACATATCCGACCTGCTCTTTGAGATCCCAGATTACGGGGATGCGCCGCGCATCGATCTTCAGAATGCTCTGCAGAGTAACCAGGGCGGTGGTGGCGGCCAGAGCCCCTTCGACGGCGATACAAACGACGACGACGAAGAGCGCGATCTCGAAGCCGCACGCAATGAAGTCGTGGATCTGATCCAGACGATCGTTGAGCCCGAACAATGGGTCGACAACGGAGGCGACGGCGGCAACGTCAACGTCTTCCAGAACACGCTCGTCATCAGAGCACCCGACTACATGCACCGCCAGATCGACGGCTACAACTGGTGGCCCACCCAGTCAACACGCATCGCTGGCGTCGGCGCTCGCCGGTATGTCTCGTTTACGCTCGATACGGGCATCGGGACAGTTGATGGCTTCGCCCAGCAGCCCGTGACTGCTGTCGTCGGCGGGGGCAACGGCGGCAATGGCGGCGGCGGAGGTGGTGGTGGCGGAAACGGCGGCGGAGGCGGCGGAGGCGGCTGATCAATCTCTTCGACCATGAACGAGAAAGCCGCGTGCCTAGACACGCGGCTTTTTGATATACACACTCTGCTTGGTCAATCTCGCTCGATCAACCAGCTTCGAAACCAGCGAGTTCTTCAACACTCGGACAGGAGCACATGATGTTCCGGTCGCCGAACGGGTTGTCGACACGACCAACCGCAGGCCAGAACTTACGCCCGCGGAGCCAGGGCATGGGCCACGCCGCACGCTCGCGGCTGTAGGGTCTGTCCCACGAGTCTGAAGTCACCATCCCAAGAGCATGCGGCGCACCGGTCAGCACGTTGTTCTCACGGTCCGCCTCACCCCGCTCGATCTCAGCGATCTCGGCGCGGATCGCGATCATCGCGTCGCAGAACCTGTCCAGCTCGGCGAGCGATTCCGACTCGGTGGGCTCGACCATCAGTGTTCCGGCAACCGGCCAGCTCATCGTCGGAGCGTGGAATCCGTAGTCGATCAACCGCTTGGCG
>WUAK01000047.1 GCA_009827205.1 Phycisphaeraceae bacterium
CAGACAGACATGACGCACGACGAAGTCTTTGAGAAAGTCCAAGAGGTTCTGGTCGATGCGCTGGCGGTCGATGACGACGAAGTCACGCCCGAGGCGACCCTCACGAGTGATCTCGGAGCAGAGTCGATCGACTTCCTCGACATCGTTTTCAAGCTTGAGCAGTCGTTCGGGTTCAAGATCGACCAGGGCGAGCTCTTCCCGGACAACGTCACTCAGGATCCCGAGTTCGTTCAGAACGGCAAGGTGACCGATAAGGGCATGCAGACGCTGAAAGAACGCCTCCCTCACGCTGACTTCTCAAAGCTCGAAGAGAACCCCGACGTCACCAAGGTCGGCGAGATCTTTACCGTCGATGCGCTCGTGAAGTTTGTAGAGCGCAAGCTCGGTAGCTAAGGACGCTGATCTTGCGCTGGATGTGGATCGACAGGGTGATCGAGCTCGAGCCCCGCAAGCGGATGGTGGCGATCAAGAACATCACGCTCGCCGAGGAGCATCTGCACGACCACTTCCCGGCGACCGAGATTGAGCCAGCTCTGCCCGTGATGCCAGCCTCTCTGATGATCGAGGGGATGGCGCAGACCGCAGGTGTGCTGGTGGGCCACGCAGAGGGCTTCAAGGAAAAAGTCATCCTCGCCAAGGTGTCAGACGCGACGATCAACGAAGACGCCGGGCCCGGGATGACGATCCGCTACTCGGCAGAGATCACCCAGATCGACGAGCAGGGCGCCGCGACCAAGGGCACCATCGAGCTACTTGATCATGCCAACGCCGACGCAGGATACAGGCAGATCGGGTCTGTCGACCTGATGTTCTCGCACATCGACAACAACCGCTCGGGCATCGAGTTCCCGGAGCACAACTTCGTCTTCGGTGATGGCTTCAAGACGCTGCTCCGCACGAGCGGCATCGAAGTCGAGGCCTAAACGCTACAACTGCATCGCGATGCACACGACCCAGGGCAGGGTCATCAATCCAACCACAACCGGGAAAAGGCTGATCGCGATGCCCGCGCTTGCGAGCCTGCGCCCAGACTCGAAGTGCTTCGACCCGATGTACTCAAGGATGACGACGAACAGGGTCAGCAGCGCAAACTTGTAGATGGACATGCCGAACGTGCCGCCTTGCTCGAAGACGCGCGCCGCGAGCGGGTTGGCCTCGACACCTCCGAGATTCAGGATGGTGTGGGTGAGCATGACATCCATCGACGCGAGGAAGAGCAGCACCTTCTCGCGGTGCGGGTAGTGAACGTTCTGTCGGAGCACGGCGACCTCCTTCCGCCAAGACGCCCCACGGCTCTGCATGTCGGATCCAATCGCGAATCCAGATATGAGATACCGCAGTCCTGGGCTCGTTGTTCCACAGGACATCCGGATTTGTGCGCTGAATTGCGTCAGTCGGCGCTGAGCTTCTCTCGCACGAGGCGGTCGAAGAGTTGAACGGGGGCTTTCTCACCGGTCCAGAGTTCGAACTGAGCCGCAGCTTGTCTCACGAACATCTCGACGCCGTCGATCGTGTGGAAGCCGTGCTCACGCGCGGCTTTGAGCATTGGTGTCTCGATGGGGTTGTAGACGGTGTCGAAGAAGACGGTCTCGGGCGGGAGCTTGCCCGCGAGGTCGTGGACGGGGATGGAGAGGCCTTCGGGGTCTGGGCCTCCGGCCATGCCGACGGGGGTGCAGTTGATGAAAGCATGGCTTTCAAAGGTGCTCAACTCGTGAATTGATGCAGAACGAACGCGCGACTCACCGTCGAGTTCCATTTCCGAATTGATTTGATCGGCCACGTCTCTTGCACGATCCTCAGAACGATTGAAGACAACCACATGTGCAGCCCTATCACATGCGATGAATGCCGCGGCTCTTCCAACTCCACCAGCTCCGATGACCGCCACTGATTTTCCATTCACACCACGCATCTTCTCACCAAGAAGTTGTGCAATAGCACGAATGTCTGTGTTACAGACGAGGCGTTCAGAGTTGTCGCCAGGAAGACCTGACGCGCGTATATGTAGCGTGTTAGCGGAGCCAGACTGGGTCACTTCACCGTAATCGGAATCATCCCAGAAATCAGAGATGTGTTCGCGAGCCATCGTCGAGAGTGACTCTTTATGTGGCAGAGTCACGCTTGCGCCTTTGAAATCTAACATTTTTGATTCGACAAGTTCCATAAGGGAGCTATGGAAGCTATGAAAGTTCGTTTCTTGGTCATCGCCAGCCGCAACAGGCATCGGCAGATACACCCCGTCCCACCCCCTCGCCTCGAAGCCTGCGTTGTGGATGAGGGGTGACATCGATTGGGTTACAGGCCAGCCGATGACGCCGTAGAGCTTGGTGTCCTTTCCGATCGAGCGGAAGCGGTACATGCCGAGCAGGTCGCTGATGGTGGGTTGGCCCGGGGCGGTGGCGGTCTCGTCTCGGAGGCTGGCGAAGGTGAGGAAGCCGCCGAACTTTGGCGCCAGGACCCGGCTCATGAGCCCGAACTCGCCCATGCCGAGCCCGATGGTGGGCTTCGGGGCATCTTTGAGTATCTCGAAGATCTCGAGATTGTCACGGATCGAACGGGCGCGGTAGGCGAACTTGACGACGCTCGCGACGGGCTCGCCCCAGGCATCGGCGAGGCGGCGCATGAGATCCGCGGGCCTGCCGTCGAAATCGTGCATGGAGAGAATGAGCCTCGTGCGGACATCGCGCGCCTGCTTGGGGTGGTCGACGCAGAGGTTGATCTTCTGGCGGATGTTGGCCGATTTCTGGTAGCTGACCAGCTCGAAGTCGAGGTACGCCGGCGGGTGGTCGGTGTTGACGCAGAGCTTTTCGAGGAGGCTGACGCGGTCGACCTCGTCGCCGTCGTAGTCGCCGCCCTCTTCGGCGCTGCGGCAGGTCAGTATCACGGGCAGCGGGCATTCTGCGATCAGGCCCTGGAGTTCGGCGACACGTCTTGCGTCTTCCTGGTCGCCTTCGGAGCCCGGGAAGTAGCTGTCGATCCGCAGTTCGACGAGATCCGCGCCCAAGAGCTTGGCCTGGTTCGCGTCGGCGAGGGCGCGCTCGATGTCATCGACCGGGATGGGAACGCAGACGAGGGTTGGCATGCGTCAAGATTAGCCGGTCTTGAGCAGCTTCGGGAATCTCAGGTAGGTCGCGGTTCGCCAGAGGTACTCGAACGGTCCCATCGTAAAGAGGTTGAGCCAGAAGGTGCTGAACGCGAGCTGGAAGACGTAGACCGAGACGACGAGCACGACCATGCCGACGCGTGTGACCTCGCCGAACTGCGCGGCCCCCCAGTGCTGCGCGAACGCTGCGATGAAGAGCGACTGGCAGAGGTAGTTCGTCAGCGCCATGCGGCCGGCTGAAGCGATTGCGCCGACGATCCAGAGACCGGCCTTGGACCTTGCGAGCCAGACAGCGATCCCGATGTAGCCCATGCTGATGAACGGACCGGTCACGTGGGTGACGGCCATCGAGAGGGTCATCACGGTCGAGTTGGGCTCTGAGAGCTCTGACATGAGAACGGAGATGATCGCCCCGGGAAGGCCGACGAGCAGCGCGAGCAGGATGAATCTGCGGGGCCAGGGCGAGTTGGGGTTGTTCATCACGCCTCCGCGCATGATCGCGCCGCCCAGGAGGAACATGGCGGGGACGTGGAGAAACACTCCACTAAAACCGACCCAGAAGAACACGCCCGAGACCCAGCTGAGTGCCCGCATGGCAACCGCGGTCATGTACGGGCCGTTGCGCATCGCATCGGTTTCGGCATCGCTCCATGCGGGGTCCATCGGACCGGCCTGGATCTTTCCTTCTTTTAGCCCATCCATAAGATCGCTAAATGTCGCGTTCTCGATGCCGGACATCGGAGGCTGTGCGCCCTGATTGAACATGGCACCAAGCCCGGCAATGAGGCAAACCCAGAGAGCGGCGAGGACCATGAGCGAGGCGCCGATGATGAGCATTGTCTTGGGGCGGAGCGGGGCGAACCACATGATGCAGAACCCGAAGATCGCGTAGTAGATCAGGATGTCGCCGTACCAGACGAGGAAGGCGTGCGACATGCCGAACAAGAGCAGCAGGAAGAGCCTGCGAATGTAGGTCGGCGCGAACATCCTTCCACGCGCCTTGGCGCGGTCGTACATCATGATGAGGCCCATGCCAAAGAGCATCGAGAAGAGCGGGTACGACTTGGACTCGAAGAAGATGCGCGTGATGTAGTGGAAGATCGCGGCGAGTGGACCTTCGCCGGATCCGCCGCCTTCCATCAGGTACGAAAGGGGCTGGACCATCAGCTGGATGTTGACCATGAAGATGCCAAAGAGCGCGATCCCTCGGGCGATATCGAGCGCTTGGATCCTTTGCGCGGAGGTGGTCGGAGCGAGGGCTGGTGCTTCGGCTGATGTCATTTGGTTGTCCCCCCTGCGTGCCTGGCTTTAGAGCTCGGCGAGTCTTCGCGCGGTCTCCTGCTCGATGAGCGCATCAAACATCGGCTGAAGATCCGCTTCTTGTACGATCTTGGTGGTCTGAAATTTCACCTCGAGCCTCTGGTCTGCGACGATGTTGTCCTGGTAGCGATAGACCCGGATTTTCTCGCTTCTGCCGCCCGTACCGATCTGGCCCTTACGTTCTGCGGCGCGCTCCGCCTCGGCCTGTGCCCTCTCGATCTCGTAAACGCGCGCCATGAGCAGGCGTTTCGCTTTCTCGCGATTTTGGGCCTGGCTTTTGGTTTCCTGCATCCTGACTTCAACCCCGGTCGGTTTGTGCATCATGTGAACCGCGGTCGCGACCTTGTTGACGTTCTGGCCGCCCGGTCCTTGGGCGGTCGTGACGTGTTCCTCGACGTCGTTTGCCCAGTCGATCGTGACATCGACTGACTCGGGCTCGGGGAGCGCGGCGACTGTCGCCGTTGAGGTGTGGATGCGGCCCTGTGTTTCTGTCGCGGGCACGCGTTTGACCGAGTGCACTCCCGCTTCAAAGCCGAGCTCAACGAATACGCCCTCGCCCTTGACCGAGATCACCGCGTGCCGGACACCGCCCACGCTCGGATCGGCGGTGATTTCCATCTCTTCGAATGACCAACCTTTCTTGGCTGCGTACCTCGAATACATCTCCATGAGGTCTCTGCACCAGAGCCCGGCTTCGTCGCCGCCCGTTCCGGCGCGGAGTTCGAGGATGACCGCGCCGTGCTTTCGGTCGTCGGCGGTGACGAGCGATGCTTTGACACGCTCGGCGATCTCTTCGGCGCTCCCAAGAAGCGCGGGGAGTTCCTCGCGGGCCATCTCGGCAAGTTCATCGTCGTCACCCGCGGCCGCGGCTTCAAGCTCGGCGGCCTCTTCTCGCAGCTTGGTGAACTCGCGGTACGAAACCACGACTGGCTCCAGCGCGGACCGCTTGATTGAAAGCTCGCGGACGGCGTTGTGGTCGGCCATCACTTCCTGATCGCCCAGTTTCTGCTCG
The DNA here is from genome assembly GCA_009827205.1 of Phycisphaeraceae bacterium. Classification (GTDB taxonomy): domain Bacteria; phylum Planctomycetota; class Phycisphaerae; order Phycisphaerales; family UBA1924. Next base: position 5,436 of record WUAK01000047.1, read on the forward strand.
AGCTCTGCGAGTTGGGCATCCATCTCGCTCAGCTTGTGCGCGACCGCGTCTGGAAGCATGGAATGAAATTGGCTTGCAACCTGACCCATAAACCCACAATACGCCGATCACGGGGTGTCCGCGTATCATCCGCGAGTCCTGAGAGCCGGATGTCCGGGGGGAGCCAGATTGACTGACGCGATACGTATTGCCGATCTCCACAAGAGCTTCGGGGAGAAGAGAGCCGTCCAGGGGATGGATCTCGTGGTGCCGGAGGGTTCTCTGCACGGCTTCATCGGGCCCAATGGCGCAGGGAAGACGACCACCATCCGGATGATCATGTCGATCATTTTCCCGGACAGCGGTGAGCTGTCGGTTCTTGGCAAGAAATCCGCTGTCGAGAGCAAGGATCGGATCGGCTACCTCCCCGAGGAGCGAGGGATCTACAAGAAGATGAAGGTGCTTCCCTTTATCAAGTACATGGCCAAGCTCAAGGGTGTGACCGATTCCAGTCTCGACAAAAGAGCCAGCGAGTGGCTCGAACGCGTCGGGCTCTCCGATGTCGCCCAGAAAAAGTGCGAAGAACTCTCCAAGGGCATGCAGCAGAAGGTTCAGTTTATTGCATGTGTTATACACGAGCCCGAACTTTTGATACTTGACGAGCCCTTCTCGGGTCTCGATCCGGTCAACATGCGTCTCTTGCGTGACTTGATCCGTGAAATCAATGAGAAGGGCACGACAATCATCTTCTCGACGCACGTCATGGCCCAGGCAGAACAGCTCTGCGACAACATCGTGATGATCCACAAGGGCGAAAAAGTGCTGGACGACCCGCTCGATGCGATACGGAGTAGATTTGACCCTCGGGCGTTACTGTTCGAGCCCATGGATAGGGGAATCGGCGAGAGCGAGCTCATGTCTATCGGTGGTGTCACCCATGCTGAGCGCGAGGGCGACAGCTGGGCTCTCCAGCTCGAGGACGGCCTTGCACCCGCGGATGCGATCGCGCAACTGGCCTCTCAGATCCACGCGTTGCGGGTCGAAGTGAAACGGCCTTCGCTCGAGGACATATTCGTCGAGATTGTTGAAGACGATTTCACGACTGGCGAACTCGCTGAGAGCCTGGGAGCCGCGTCATGAACAGGATGTTTCAGATCGCTTGGCGCGAGTTTGCTTCGACAGCTCTGACAAAGGGCTTCATCATCGGTGGGTTTGTTGTACCCGCCGTGATTCTCGTCGTCATGATCACGCTGCTCCCGATACTGCTGAAAGACGAGGGCCCGGCGATCGTCGGTGATGTCGCGATCATCGACAAGTCGGGCGTGATTGCCGAGGATGTGAAGCAGCGTCTGAGCTACGACACGCTTGCCTCTGCCACGCCCGATCTCTCAGCTCTCGAGGTCGATCCTGAAAACCCACCCGATGCCGAGGACGCTGCTGAGATCCTCAGCGAGGTAATTCCTGGTTCTGTACCCGAACTGACGATCAATGTCCTCGATCCGGACACGGACGTCGAGGCTGCGAAGGAGCCATTGCGAGTCGGCTCAGCCGACGAGGGCGGGTTGCTCGCGCTCGCTGTGATCGACGAGAACGCTGTGACCACCGACGAGGCCGACGAAGAGGGTGTGCCACAGTTTGGCGCGTACCAGCTGTTCGTCAAACCCAAGCTCAAGGACAAGGTTCAGTCCACGATCAGGCGATCGCTCACGGATTCGATCCGGGAATCGAGGCTCGAGCAGGCGGGTCTGAGCCCCGCGATGATCGACTCGCTGACGAGGGTGGATGCGGAGCGCACGAAACTGGTCACCGAAGAGGGTGAGCGGGACGAGTTCGAGGGCATGAACATGCTCCTGCCGGGCGGGTTCATGATCCTGATGATGATGGCTGTCATGATCGGCGGCCAATACCTGCTCACGACGACTGTCGAGGAGAAGTCCAGCCGAGTCGTGGAGGTCCTGCTTTCCGCGGTGTCTCCGATGCAACTGATGACGGGCAAGATCATCGGGCAGCTCATGGTTGGACTGCTCATCATGGTCGTGTACGGAGGGGTTGGCATCACCGGGCTCATCTTCGCCGCGATGGCAGATGTCATTGAGCCCATGACGCTCGTGTGGCTGCTCCTGTTCTTCCTGCTCGCGTATGTGCAGATTGCTTCGATGATGGCCGCGGTCGGCTCCGCGGTGAACGAGATGCGTGAGGCACAGAGCCTGATGACGCCTGTGATGGCGATCATCATGATCCCCTACCTGCTCTGGATGCCCGTTGCGATGAACCCGAGCGGGACGTTCGCGGTTGTGTGCAGCTTCCTGCCGCCCGTCAACTCGTTCATGATGATCGTGCGGATCACATCTACTGAGCCCCCAGAGACATGGCAGGTCCTTGTCTCACTTGCGATCTCCGTTGTTTCTTCGTACGTCATCCTTGTCGGAGCGGCGAAAATCTTCCGGGTTGGTCTCTTGATGTACGGCAAGCCGCCGGATCTCAAGACTCTGTTCAAGTGGATTCGAATGGCATGACAGACCAGCAAGGTCACAGCGCCGCTGCGTTCCGGTGCGCGTACTGCAATTACGACCTGAGTGGTACACGCATCGGGGACAAATGCCCCGAGTGCGGGAACCTCGTCAACTTTCGCAACGTGCCGATGTATAAGTCAAACGGAGCCGCGGTAGCGTCGCTCGTTCTGGGGATTGTGTCGATCGTCATGTGTTTGGCGTACGGCGTCATCTCAGTAATATGTGGGCCACTCGCGATCTACTTTTCCAGCAAAGCGAAACGAGCCATCCAGGCTGGCAACGCCGATCCGAACTCCCAGGGCATGGCGACCGCCGGGCGTGTGTGCGGCATCATCGGTTTGTGCCTCGGAGCTGTCTACTTCCTTTTCATCATCGCTATCGTGGCATTAACAATGCTCGGGGTGATTGCCAGTGGACCCTGACAAACACGATCTCTACGAGGCGTGTGTTCAATCACCTCCGGAGATGGCTCTCATGCTCCGGGCGATCCACGGTAACAAGCCGATGGTTCTTGGCGAGGACTTTGCGGGCACCGCGGCGCTCAGTAATCATTGGGTCAATACCGTGAAGGGCGGCCGGGCTGTTGCGGTGGACATCGACGAGCAAACCCTCTTGCGAGCGGACACTCACGAACGACTCCGGACGGTCGTCGGCGATGTCCGGGAAGTAGCTGACACCGTGGACTGCCTGTTTGTCGGCAACTTTTCCATAGGTTACCTGCACTCTCGCGTAGAGCTCGTCGCCTACCTCAAGCATGCCCGCACACGATTGAATGATGGCGGCATCTTTGTTTGTGATACCTACGGCGGGCAGACGGCCTTTATTCGCGGCAGCTTCGATCGTGAGATCGAACTCGCCGACGGGAAGCGCTGCACCTACCGATGGGAGCAGCGGGACGCGGACCCGATAACGGGCATGGTTACCAACGCGATTCACTTCCGAGTCTTTGAGGGGGACGAGGTCGTACTGGATATCCACGACGCATTCATATATAGGTGGCGTCTATGGTCGCTCCCGGAGCTCCGAGAGGCTCTGCTCGAAAGTGGCTTCGTATCGACCGATATCTACGCGAATCTTCCAGATGCTATTGATGATGATGGCAACGCGTACGCGGAGCCAATCCGTGACCCGGAGTGGCTCGATGACAGCTACATCGTCTGTGTCTCGGGCAGAACCGTGAAGGCCTGACGCTTGTAACGGATATCCCGATTGCGCTAAGAGACCGAGCAGATATCCCGGATACGTGGCTTGCATACTCGGGTGTTGGTTTGCACAGTTTAGCTGTTCGCAAGTCGTGAACCTTGAACGGGAGTGTACGCAATGACACCAAGTATTCTTATCGCAGCCGCGCTCGTCGGGATGGGACCCAGCGAACCCGGTGATCTGGACAACTCAAACGCCGGCACCGCGCCAGCGTCGTTGACACTTACGGGTGTCATCCGCGACTTCAAAGTAGACCACCCTGACATGGAGTCGTACCCAGGCGGCGGCACCAAGAACATGGTGCTCGAAGATCTCGGCGCCGACGGCAAGCCTCAGCTCAACGTCGACCGTTGCGCATCGCTCGGATGGGGCAGCAATGCCCAGGTCACCAGCGAAGAGACATTCAACCAGTGGTTCCGCGATGTCGCGGGTGTCAACACCGCGATTCCGTACTCCATTGAGCTTGAACACGAGTCTCGTGCTTCGGGTGATGTCTACGTGTTCGCCATGGAGCGTCCGGACTACTTCTTCCCGATCGACGAAGCAGGTTACGGTCTTTCTATGAGCGGGCTCCGCTGGGCCGCCCCGGGCACCCATAACTTCCACTTTACGTACGAGCTCGAAACGAACTTCACCTACACCGATCCTGCGGAGCGTGATGCTGACTTCGTGTTCCGCTTCACTGGTGACGACGACGTTTGGGTGTTCATCAACGGGAAGCTCGCGGTCGACCTCGGCGGCGTGCACGGCCAGCAGTCGGATTCGATCAATCTAGACGATGAAGCCGAGCGTCTCGGCATCGAGCCTGGCGAGGATTACCAGCTCAAGCTCTTCTTCGCCGAGCGTCACACGAGCGAGAGTAACTTTAGGATTGAGACGAACTTTGTCCTCAAGCCTGCAGAGCTCCCAGTGATCTCGTCGCTCGCCGACTGAGTGACCTGAACCACAACCATGAAAGTGGCCGAGGGCCCCCGGTATTCCCGGGGGCCCTCGTTCGCGTATCGGGCGGCACTGGTAAGCCGAGTTCTGTCCCGCTTCCCACCGGAGTGGTCGGCATGGGCAGCCATTTCTCTACCCGCGCCGTTGCCGACGCGGTACGGGTTGCCCTCTCGAACAACCCGAGCGATCTACCCGCTCTCACGCTGACCGGACAGGCCAGCCCGCCGAAGCGGGAGAGAGCTGCTTGATCTTGCACGCGGTGGGGTTTGCCGTGCCCCGTCTGTCACCAGCCGGGCGGTGCGCTCTTACCGCACCCTTTCACCCTTACCTGTGCGATCCGAGGATCGCCATCGGCGGTTTGCTTTCTGCGGCACTGTCCCTCGCCCTCGAGACGCGAAACGAATCATCGGGCGGGTGGGTGTTACCCACCACCGTGTCCTGCCGTGCTCGGACTTTCCTCGGACGCAACGAGTCGCGGCCGCGGCTGCCTCGCACCACCTGATTCAGAGTATTCTAGCACGCTTGCAGCGATTCTCGGTTGCGTTATGATCCGAACCGATGAATGGTGCTTCTGAGAACCTGTGTGCGTGTTGGCTTCGAGAAGACCAGATCGATCTCGTTCGAGATGTTGCCTCGCAGGTCGGTCTTGAGATTGTCGCCTCGGGAGGGCCTGAGGGCTCAAAGATAGCCGACGCGATAGGCGGTCAGCATGTTGACGATTTCAGGTCCATGCTCGCCACGACGAGCGTAGGGATTGTGCTGATAGCCGATGCCTCGTGGCTGACGGACAGCGTTGAGGGCTCCGGGCTCTCTGCAGTCATCGAAGCCGCTGAACGAGGGATCCAGATACTGACGCTCGAACCGATCCCCGCCGCAGCTTTGCAGCTGAGCTCTCCGACCTGGCGAGACGCCCACGATGCAGTCCGCGAACGCATCTCCTTTGTCCCTCTCGCGAGGCGGAGTTCCGCGTTTGCCAGCGCGAGCGATCTGCTGGAACAATTTGGCGTGATCGAATCTGTCGGTGTCCGAGCGATCGGCAACCGCTCGATGGGTTCTCTCGGGGCGAGGCTCTTTGGAACCTGCGAGTTGCTCATCACCCTCATGGGCACGCCTGAGTCCGTGGACGCCGCTCACATGACCACAGGAACAACGCCGGACTCGCTCCGTGAGCTGACTGGTCACATGACCGCGAACGTGCGTTTCTCGGGCGGCCGGTGTGCGTCGATTATCGTGAGCGACGCGGCACCGGGCTGGTCTCGCTCCATCTCTTTGCTCGGGCCGGGAGGCCTTATCGATGCCAACGACCACAGAATCCGCTGGACAACGCCCGACGGCAAGGTGGTTGACGAGGCCGAGATGACCGAAAGGGGCGAACCAGACAACATCGAGTCCTCGCTCATCGCTGATTCGATTGTCGCATCTCTGACGCCTGCGTTTCGTCAGGCCCCGATCGATATGAACGCGACTCTCGCGATGGCGCAGGCAGCGGTGCTGAGTGCGCGGACTGGCCACCCGGAATCGCCAGGGACAATCCTCGACATGCTCAGCCGGTCGTGAGACTCACTTCCAGTGGGTGAGATGCCAGTTCTTCTTGCCTCGCCTGATGGCGATGGTCTTGCCGTGCAGAAGGTTGTCACGTGTGAGATGCATGTCATCGCCGACTTTGTCGCCGTTGATGCTCACTGAGCCGTTTGAAAGGAACTCACGAGCTTGCCGCTTGCTCTTTGCGAGACCGGTCTCGACGAGCAGTTCGATCAGAATGACCCCGTCCCCTTCAAGCTGCGCTGCGTCGTGCTCGGTCGAAGGGACATCGCCCATGACCTCGGCCAGCATCGATTCGGAGAGAGACGAGATATCACCTGAGAAGAGTGCTTTCGACGCGTTTACGGCCGCGCCGGCCTCGCTTTCGCCGTGCAGCAGCTTCGTCGCCTCGTATGCGAGCGTTTTCTGAGCCAGTCTGGCCGCTGGGTTGGCCTGCACCTCACCATCGAGGTGTTCGATCTCATCACGTGAGAGGAGCGTAAATGTCCTCAGGAACCGGCCGACATCCTGATCCGAGGCGTTGAGCCAGAATTGGTAGTAGGCGTACGGGCTCGTGCGATCAGGGGTCAGCCAGATCGCCCCAGTTTCTGTTTTGCCGAACTTCGTGCCGTCGGCTTTGGTGATAAGAGGTGCCGTAAATCCGAAGACGGAGAGTTCGTTCCCGACGGGGAGAGCACCAGTTTCGACCTTGTCTTCGAGCTGCCGTTCCTGATCATCGCTCAGTTGATCTGGCACGATCCCGGCTTCTTGTGCCGTGCGCCACCAGATTCGCCTGATGAGATCCGCTCCCGCGAGGATGTTTCCGTATTGATCGCTGCCCCCGCATTGCGCGGTCACACCGTGCTGCTCGTACAGGTGGGCAAAGTCGTACGACTGCAGGATCATGTAACTGAACTCGGTGTACGTGATGCCCTGCTCGCGGTCCTCGAGTCTGCTTTTGACACTCTCCTTCTGCATCATCATGTTGACGCTGAAGTATTTGCCGATGTCGCGGAGCGCATCGATGTAGCTCATCGCGGTGAGCCAGTCGGCGTTGTTCAGGATGGTCACATCGTCGCCCAGCACCCGAGAGAAGATGGGCCGCTGGCGCTCGATGTGCTCTGCCACAGTCTCCTTGGTCATCAACTGCCTCTCGGCCGACTTGCCCGAGGGATCACCGATCAGGCCTGTCCCGCCGCCCATGACGACGATCGGGGTGTGCCCGGCGCGCTGGACATGCTTGAGAAGCATGATCGGGACCAGGTTGCCAATCGTCAGACTCGGTGCGGTGGGATCGAAGCCCGCATAAACCTTTCGCGGATCGGCACTTGCGTTGGCAAGGTGCGTTCTGAGGCCCTCTTCGTCGGTGCTCTGGTGGAGCATGCCGCGCCATTTGAGTTCTTCGAGCAGATCCATGTGGCTTTCCTCGGTCCGTGATTCAGCGGGCCAAGCCTAGCCCAGGAGCGTGAGGGGCGTTGTTTTTCATGATTCTGCGATTGAGACTCAGTCTCAGTATGAATACAACTCCTTCGAGGGGATCAGTTTATCCCTCGCAAGACAC
>WUAK01000048.1 GCA_009827205.1 Phycisphaeraceae bacterium
CTCGGGCTCACGCACACCCTCCATGAGCTCACGCTCGAGTTCCTCGATCGCCTCGATCTGCTCATCGCTGGCCTGCCCAACCGAAGCCGCGGCTTCGATCGACTCTTTGACTTCTGCGATCTTCTCGGCGGCTTCATCGGTCGCTGCGGGCGATTGCACACGCACAACCGGTTGCGGGCCGGCCAGCTCGATCTCCCGCATCGGCGCGAGCCACGCGAGCAGCCCAGCGAGAAGCACAGAGCCGGCAGACGCATACCAAAGCGGACCAAACTCAAACTTGGCGACGTCTTTTACGTGCGCACTGCCTATCGCAGCCTCACCCCTTCGGACCGCGATCGACTCGAAGCCTTTCAAACCACCACGCGAGGCGATTGTCATCGACGACCCGATCGCATCATGGGTGCCCGAGACCTCGTCGAGCCTGGACGCCGCATGGATCAGACTGGGCCAGCGCCGCCTCGACCGGACGAACGCGTACCCGCCGCCCACGACGAGCGGCAGGGCTACCACACACACCCAGCCAACGACCCCGAGTTCACCGAACCCAAGCCTCGTGCCGAATAACTTCGTTGCAATCACGAGCAAGACCGAAACCGCTCCAGCAACGACCAACGCGGGCCCGAGCAGGAGCACGAGTATCGCCTGCCCGATCCGCCTCCTCGCCGCAGCGACCTTGGGCATCGCTCTCAAGGGTGTGCCTGGTTTCGTCGATCCTTGACTCATCTCTACTAGTTTATATCGACCCCACCGTCTCCCGGTTCATCCGAATCACGCTAGGGTATCAGCCATGGAATTGATCACACGACTGGCTCTCGGCGACACGCTGAGCGATTCGGACGCCGAGGCCGTGTTTCTGGACCTGCTCGGGGGCAAGCTCGACGAAGCCCAGATCGGGGCGGTGCTCGCGCTCATCGAGGTCAGGGGAGCGACCGTAGAGGAACTCGTAGGCGGCGCCCGTGCGATGCGGGCCAATGTCACAAATGTCGAATACACGTGCCCAGAGGGCGAGTCGCTCATCGATACCTGCGGCACAGGCGGCACGCCCAAGGCGTTCAACGTATCGACCGCCGCCGCGATCGTCGCCGCCGCTGCTCGGCCAGGGCCAGGCGCCGAATCGAGCCGCGTCCGAGTCGCCAAGCACGGCAGCAAGAGCAGAACCGGACGGGGCTCCTCAGAAGTCCTCGAACAACTCGGTGTCAATGTCAACGCGGGACCAGAAGCCGAGGCGAGGTGCCTCGACGAGATCGGTGTTTGCTTCTGCTTTGCGATCCACCACCACCCCGCGATGCGGTACGCCGCCGGACCCCGCAAGTCGCTGGGTGTCCCAACAGTCTTCAACCTGCTCGGTCCCCTGACAAACCCAGCGCGCGCTGATAGGCAGCTCATCGGTGTCTACGAACCCCGCTGGGTCGACCGTGTTGCTTCTGCGCTCGCACGACTCGGCGCGACGCGCGCGATGGTTATTCACAGCGACGAGGGGCTCGACGAGGTCTCGCTGTTTGGCAAGACTCGCGTGGCGCACGTGAACAACGGCTGGATCCGCACCGAGACCATCGACCCCAAGGGTCTCGGGCTCAGCGAAACCAAGCGTGAGGAATTGATCGCGTCCGACGTCGCCGATGCAGCGAGGATCTTTCAGGGCGTGATGGACAACCAGCAAGGTCCGCACCGGGAGATCGTGTGCCTGAACGCCGCCGCGGCGTTGGTTGTCGCCGGCGCCGCGGGGACCATAGAAGAAGGCCTGACGCTCGCCGATGAGGCGATCTCGTCAGGCCGTTCTGCGGAAACGCTCGAGGGACTCAGGCGGATCTCTCACGAGTCCGCGTGACCGTTACCAATCCTCGCCCGAGGCTTCGAGTGCGTTGTCGATCAGGTCCATGGTCTCTGGCTCGTACGTGCACGCCGCGTCGTATCGGCCCGCGGTGATCGCCACGAGGGTGTCGGGCTCATCGGGGCTCGTCTTCGGAGCCGGTGCAAGCACGACCGCGAGGCTGTAGTCCTTGTCCTGGTTCTTGAGCCACTTCTTGATTGTGTAGCTCGCGTCTTCCGGATCAGCCGGTGCGAGGTCTCGCTGCTTTCTGAGCTCGGCGAGCAACGTATCCCGCTCTTCAGCAGGGAGTTCTGCCTGCCCGTCGAAACGGATGTTGTCCACAGTATCGAAGCCGATGTTCCGCAGAGCGATCACGCCCTGGTTCAAACGCGCCTTGAGCTCGGCATCGAGCGGGGGCCCAAACATGCTCAGGACGACTGCCTTGCCTCGTTCTTCGTAAGGGAGGTCCGCAAAGTGCTCCGAATCGCTGTCCTTCGAGACCCCGACACTCACGGGCTCACCGTTGACAGACATGGAGACATTGCCCTCGTCATCGATGGCGATCACTTGCGAGTGCCTCGTCGAACTGAGTGCACCGCTGTTGTCATTGCCCATCAGTGCAAGCGATACCGGGATCGAAACGAGACCCACGACAACACCGATCGCGACCGCCGCACCGGGGTTGATCCCGGTGCGTGAATTCTTGCGAACACGGGTGCGGTGCTCGGAGGCGCGCTTTCGCGCACGAACCCGGCGCTCTTGGGCACGCGCCCGGGCGCTCTTGAGCTGATCACCGGCTGTGCGGTAACCCTCGTGCGGAGGGACGTGATGCGGGCGCTTGTGATGCATGGCCTCTTCGACAGCAGTCGCTGCATTCACCGCCGCGACCGCCGCTTGTTCTGCAACACCAACCGCCTCTGCGACCGCCTTATCGACCTGCTCAGCAGAGCCGTCATCAAGCGCGTACTTGCCCGACCACCAGTTCATGACCCTGAGACGGGGCTTGCCCGTGGCAGGCTGGTTCGGTGTCGGCTGTACCGCTGCTGCTGGTGCCTCAGGCTCAGGCTGCGCCTGGTTGCGCAGCGCCGCCGGCCCAGGTGTCGCAGCCTTGGCCGCGGCAACCGATGCGAGGAACGCCTCGTTCTCGTCGATCGCGGGCTGCTCGTGCTGAACATCGCCCCCGCGCATGCTGGGCAGTTCCGCGGGCTTAATGCCGAACGGATCCTGTGCCGCAAGCACGAAGTCGAGGTCCAGGAGCATCTCCTGCATGCTCGAGTAGCGCTTGTCGTAGTCGGTCATACCGCGACGGATGATCCAGCGGACACCCTCCGGGCAGCGACGTGTGATCTGGCTCAGCCCGCCGTGCGCAGGGAACGAATTCTCGATCATCGCGTACATCACCGCAGCAGCGGCGTAGATATCAAACTTCGCTCCGTCGACCTCGTTCACCTTGACGCCCCGGAGCGCCATGCGGACGAGTTCCGGGTCGCGGAAATACTCGGTCCCGTGCGTGGTGAGCGTCATCGCCGAACGCAAGGGCGTGATAAGCCCGAGGTCCACGAGATGTGCGCCGGTTTCGTCGACAACAACGTTGTCGGGCTTGACGTCCTTGTGCCACAAGCCGCCCGAGTGATACAGGCTCAGAGTGGAAACAAGGTCGCGCCCGTGCTCAAGGAGCTTGCGCAGGTGCCGGTCGTTGAGACCATGCGGCCCTCTCTCGGCGTGCAGCCGCTGGGTCACGAGCGTCAGCTGCTCGCCCGGGACATACCGCATCACATAGTGGAAGCGCTCGTTGGTGAGGTCGTGCTCAAGAACAAGCCCGAGGCGCTTGGCAGCGTCGAGCGCGCGGCTCTCCCGGATGATTTGAGGAAGACTGCTGCCCTCGTTCAACCCGAAGGCCTTGATCACGACCTGATCGGCATCAATCCCGCGGCGCTCAAAGGCCGCGAGCTTCATGTCATCGGGCTCAGCGATGTAAAGACGCGCGCCGGACCCGCCTCCTGCGAGCGAGCCGACGATGCTGTAGCCGTCGAACTGGTTCTTGCGTCCGCGAGGCTTGTCGCGACCCGGAGCCGCGGCGACCACCTCGGGCAGCCGCTTCTCGAACCCATCAATAACAAGACCGAGACCGATCAGCCTCAGCGGGTGGCCAAGCGCCACGCGGTAGAGGCTCAGGCCTGCAGATTTGATCTCACTCGACACAGCCTTGCCGTAGTGAGCCGTTGCGGACCAACGTCCGAACACCACAGACCCGACGGCCAGGAGCATGAACACCGGGACAACCAAGACCGACCCGACGAATCGCAACGCGTCGGCGACGATGTCGACGAGCGTCTTGCACACGTGACCGATCAGCTTGCCCACGAGCTTGACGAGCGGGATCAGCAGAAAGACGAAGATGATCGCAGCGGCGACTGCCATGAGCACGATCGCAACGACTGTTCCAAGTGGTCCCATCTCACCCTTCCTTTCTGGGTGACTCCCAAACCCGTGTCAGGTTCAGGGCCCTCCCAGCCTGGCGGCTTCTTCGTCCCGCCGGCGGAGTTCCTGCTGCTGGTGACAGATCTCTGCGATGGCCTCATCAAAGAGCCCATCGTCCGCCTTGCTGGGATTCAGCTCCACGCCGTTTCGCTTGGCTTCCTCAAGTTCCTCCTCAGTGAAGCTGAACTTCCCGATGACCTCGCGCATCTCGACCCGGAGCAGCTCCCGGATCTTGGTCAGACGCCTCGAAATGGTGGGTTCACTCACCCCTACCTGAGCCGCGACGTCCTTGCCGGGCATGCCATCGAGCACACGCATCCGGAAGATCGAGAAATCCACAAAGTCAGCTTTCTTCTCTACGTTCCGCAGCGCCGCCGCCACCGTGGCCCGAAACACCGCGGCTTCGTACTCCTCGTCTACGCCGATGCTCGCAGATTGGGTCATCCAGGCTTCTTCAAAGGAGGCACCACGATTACCCGACCCACGCTTGAGGGCCATCCGCTTGTCCATTTCGTCGCCCAACACGTGCTTGGCGATCGCCAGAAGCCATGTGCTGAAACGAGCGCCGCGTGACGGGTCATACCGATCGATGGAGCCCGATAACGCGGTCAGTGTTTCCTGAGAGAGGTCGCGCACGGTTTCGGCGCCGATCCGGCCCTTGCCCCACTTGGAGAGCTGCGCCCTCAGGATCGGGCCGAAGGTTTCCCAGAGCTCGTACCACGCCGCCTCGTCGTTGTCTCTCAGGCGGGTGATGAACCCGGTGGTCACGTTGGTGAGCATTGTCTGTTTTCCCGCTGCTTTTTGGGGAGGACCCCTCGGGGCATGGGTCTGCCAACCCATGCCCGCCCCCTGCAGCCCCTTATTGCGGCTTACCAGGGCGTACTTTCACGCTCCGAGCGTGTTCGGGCGTTGTCAATTGTACCTAAGCAAGCCCCCCGGGTGGCTCAATCACAAGGAATCCGAAAAAGCTGCAACCCGGCGTGAAATCGACTGAGTTGTTCGCCCAACAAGCCTCACGAACCAGACATTGCCGGGCCGGGGCACAGGACGCTTCGGCCCGGAGACAGGCATTTGCGACACGCAGCAGTTAAGGAGGCCCAAGCCATGGCCAAGATCATTTGCAACGCAGTACGAGTCGGTGTCATCGGCGCACTGGGCACGGGCGCCGCTTTCCTCATCGCCGAGGCCGTCAGCCCCGGCAGCGCACGCGCCATCGCCCACCAGGCGGGCACCAACCTCTCGCAGGTCATCACCAACAACGTCGATGACCCGGTCGTGCTCCGCGAGCAGATCCGTTCGCTCGAAGAGCAGTACCCCAAGAAGATCGCAACGGTCCGCAACGACCTGACCGAACTCCAGACCCAGATCGCGCAGTTTGAGCACGAGCGCGCAGTCGCAGCTCGCGTCGTCAAGCTCGCCGACTCGGACCTGGCCGAGCTTCAGCATCTCCTCTCTCAGGCTGAAGAGGCCAAGGGTGACAGCTACCGCGTCGTCAGGGTCTGGCACAACAACGCACGCCTCGACATGGGCGAGGCTTACGCCAAGGCCGAGAAGATCCGCAGGCTCCGCGAGTCGTACGCGACAAGGACCAGCGAGATCGACCGCGACCTCGGGTTCCTCCAGGAACAGGAGCTTCACCTCGGCGACCTGCTGACCACGCTCGAGACAGAGCGGGCCGACTTCCAGAGCCAGCTCTGGCAGCTCGATCAGCAGATCGACGCGGTCAGCCGCAACGACCGCCTGCTCGACATGCTCGAGAAGCGTCAGAAGACGATCGATTCGATCAGCCCGTTCAAGGCCGACAGCCTCGACCACGTGACGCAGAGGATCGCCAAGATCCGAGCTGAGCAGGAGTCGCGTATGGAAGCCATCACGAACCGTCGCCAGGTGTTCAGCTACGAGGAGGCCGCCAAGGTCCAGATCGATGCCGAGAACCGTGACGGCGGCGCCCTCGAGATCGGGAGTGACAGCTACGAGGACTTCGGTCCGATCTCCCAAGAGATCGAGATCGGCCTCGACGACAGCCCGGTCAGGGTTCCCGAAACCAACTGATCTGAGGCGCAGAAATCTCTGGGAATGACCCCGCTGCCGGCGGCGTGCTCGATTCGAGTCGCCGCCGGCGTTGTTTTTCAGGCTCCGAGGGCCTTCACGGGCATCAAACCCGTTGTGTCGGATATAGTCTGCTTCTACTCGTGTCAGGGGTTAGGCGGTGGATTCGCCGGGGCTTGGCCGAGCGTTCAGTCAAAGTAAGGGAGCGTGGAGCTGCTCGACCGATTCCTCAAGTACTTCAGCCTCGACCTGGGCATCGACCTCGGGACGTGCAACACCCTCGTCGCGGTGCGCGGCCAGGGCATCGTTCTGAACGAGCCCAGCGTGGTCGCCGTGCGCAAGGGCACCAACCAGGTGCTCAAGGGCGGGCAGGCCGTCGGCTGGTACGCCAAAGAGATGCTCGGCAAAACACCCGGCTCGATCACCGCTATCCGCCCGCTCAAGGACGGCGTCATCAGCGACTTCGAGATCACCGAGGCGATGCTTGGCTACTTCATCAACAAAGTCAGGGGCAAGTACAACTTCGTGCGCCCGCGCGTGGTCATCAGCGTGCCCAGCGGCATCACCGCCGTCGAGAAGCGAGCCGTCACAGACTCGGCTGACCGCGCCGGCGCGAGCCGCACGTACCTGATCGAAGAACCCATGGCCGCCGCGATCGGCGCTGGGCTGCCCTTCGCCGAGGCAACCGCGAGCATGATCGTTGATATCGGGGGCGGCACAACCGAGGTCGCCATCATGTCGCTCGCCGACATCGCAGTGTGCGAGTCCGTCCGAGTCGCGGGCGACGACATGGATGAGGCGATCATCAACTACCTGAAGCGCACCTACAACCTCATGGTCGGTGAGCAGACCGCCGAGCGGATCAAGATCGAGCTCGGTTCCGCAGCCGAGGGCGATAGTGATGAGTCGTCCATCGACGTTCGAGGCCGGGACATGATTTCCGGTCTTCCACGCTAGGCGACGATCAGCTCCGCCGAGATCCGCGAAGCGCTCCAGGAGCCGATCAACGCGATCATCGACACGGTTGTCCGCACGCTCGAGCGCGCTGAGCCCGAGCTCGCGGCGGACCTTGTTGAGAACGGGATCACGCTCGCCGGGGGCGGCGCTCTGCTCTCGGGGCTGCCGACCGTGCTCTACAAGGCGACCGGGTTGTCTGTGCGTGTCGCGGAGGATCCGCTGACGTGTGTCGCGCGAGGGACCGCCATTTTCCTCGAGCACCTCGAGGAGTGGAAGGAAGTCCTGGAGAACGACCTGGATCTGTAAGTTCAGATGCCCGTGGGTCGCCGCGCGTAAGAGGAGGTTCATCCGGTGTCCAGACGCGGTTTCGTGACAACGAACCGTGTGCTTGCGCTCACGATCGTGACGCTCTGCGTGACGACGTTCCTGCCCTCGCGCCTGCTCGCGTGGACTCGTGAGCCTGGGCGTGTTGTGCAGCGCCTGACCTCGCCGCCCGCCGACGCCGTAAAAGCAGTCGGCGACCAGCTCAGCAGAGCCGAGCCCGCGACCAACCCCGACGCCGCGATTGCGCAGATCGACGAGCTTCGGCGCCAGAATCTCGCGCTCCAGCTTGAGAACGAGCGACTCCGCGACGAGAACGCGGCGCTGCGCGGCGTCGAGCGAACAGTTCAGACATCGATGCAGCTCATCCCCGCTCGCATCATCTCCGAAACCTCGTCGCCCGCAGGCAGGCTCCTGCGTGCAAACGCGGGTGTTCGTGACGGCGTGCAGCCCGGCAGTGTCGCCGCGACACGGGGTTCGCACCTTCTCGGGCGGATCGTGGATCTCGATCAGGCGATGTGCCACATCATGCCGATCACCGATCGCAACGCGGGCACCATCGAAGTCATCACAACAACCGAAACCAACGAACTCGGCGTTCGCTTCGATCTCACTCCCACGGGTGACGGCACGCTGCGCGGACCGGGTAGATACGAAACCGAGGGTCTCGACCAGACCCCCAGGCGTGTCGAGGTCGGCCAGCTCGTCTCTCTCAGCGATGAAACCTGGTCGGCTCACGCAGGTCTCATCGTGGGCGAGATTATCGCGGTCGAGCCCGCCGAGCAGAGCCCGCTCAGGCAGGTCATCACCGTTCGCCCCTCGATCGATACGAGACGTGTGGGCAGCGTCGTGATCCGCGTGCCGGGGGATGGGTCATGAGCTGGGGTGTGTATGCGGTAGCGCTCTGGATCTTCCTCGGGCTCGACGTCGGGTTCCGTCCGGTGCTGCGCATCGGAGAGAGCGGGATTGCGCCGAGCTTCGTTTTACCGCTGGTTGTGTTCGTCTCGCTCTACGCGCCAAACCGCGCAGCGATGATCGCCGCGCTCATTGCTGGGCTGGTGATCGACATGACCTCGCCCATGACCACACCTGGCGGATCGACTCTGCTCATCCCCGGTCCCAACGCGCTGGGGATGCTGCTGGCGTGCCAGCTCGTGCTCGGCGCACGCGGGCTTGTGTTCCTCAACAGCCCCATCACACTGATCATCCTCACGCCGCTCGCGGGCGCCGTGTGGCAGATCGTCGTCGCCGCGACATTCGGCGCAAGGGAGCTCTACGACCCGATCGGATTCCACGCGGGAAGTTGGCTCGTCGATGGGATCGTGCGCGCGGTCTACTCGGCGCTCCCCGCGTTTGTCGTCTGGTGGCCGCTGCGCTGGGTCGGCAGCTTCTTCGACTTCGATGCACCGCACACGAGCCGATACACGCTCACACGGCGATAAGCTCGCGGAGCCGATCCAGGCTCAGTTCTTCGATCGTCGCATACACGCTGTCAGCTTGCGACAGCCTTTCGCGCGGCAACGAATGGCACACCCCCACCACGGTTAGCCCAGCTGCTTTGCCTGCGGCAATACCTTTGTCGGTGTCTTCGATCGCAACGCAACGGGACGCGTCTACACCGAGTTTCTGCGCGGTCATGCTGTACCCCGTCGGATCGGGCTTGGCGGCTTCCACATCGTCGGCGGTCACGATCAAGGGAAACAAATCACGCACACCCAGGTTCTCCAGAACCCGTTCGATCTCGACGCGCACGGCGCCGGAGCAGACCGCGATCGGCAATCGGGCTGAAGCCTCGCGGATCAGTTCAACCGATCCCGGGAACGCCTCGACCATGCCCGCGTCAACCAATTCAAGAAACCGATCCTGCTTCTTGTCGGTCAGCACCGCCAGCTCGGATGCGTTGAGCTCATGTTCATGGTGCTGACCGATCAGGCGGAATGTGTCACGATCGTCGAGGCCGATGATCTCGTTGGTATACAGATCATGACTGACCTTGAATCCCTCAAGCGCGGCGGTCTCACGGATCGCCCGTTCGTGGGCGGGCTCAGAATCGGCGATCACGCCGTCGAAATCGAAGATCAGGGCGTCCATGGACCCCACCATAGCGGCCATCAGCAAGTGGCGGTCGTAGACTGTGGGCATGCGTGTGATCATCTACGACGACGGCAAGGGCAGACTCGCACCTCTGACGGATCTCAGGCCCGTCTTCTCGGTCCGCACCGGTGCGCTCACGACACTCATGCGCATCGAAGAGATGCTGCCAGGCGAGTCCGAGATCTCGGGGCTCTTTGTGCCAGAGCACCTCAAGCCGATCGTCGAAGACGCGTACACCTTCCCGATCAACGAGCTGCCCGACGGCATCGACTCGCTCCTGCTCATCAACGGCAGGTGCCCGCTGCCTCCCAAAGAAATCGCGACCGCGCCGGTTGGGACAATCCTTGTTGAGCGCATCAGTGATGACGACGAGGAAGCCGCGGTTGTGTTCGCCCGCGTCAAGCCCGATCAGGCCAAACGGATCCTCGCGGGCGAGATGCCGACCGAGGGCGTGACATACACCGACAAGAGGCATCTCATGCGGAGGCCTTGGGACATCCGCAGGTTCCGCGATCACGCGATCAACCATGACCTCGCGCACCTCTCGCAGATACCGGGGAGTGAGCTGCCCTACGGCGTCATCCAGCGGGGCACGCACCCCGCGGTCGTCAGAAGCGGCGCCGACGTGTGGCCTGGTGTCACACTCGACACCACGCTCGGACCGATCGTCATCGCAGCGGGCGTTAAGATCCGACCGAGCGCGGTCATCGTGGGCCCCGCGTTCATCGGCGAAGACTCAATGATCATGGACCGCGCGCACATCAAGGCGCACACCGCGATCGGTCCACGCTGCAAAGTGGGGGGCGAGGTCGGAGGCACCATCTTCCAGGGCCTCTCGAACAAGTCGCACGAGGGACACCTGGGCGATTCGTGGGTCGGCGAGTGGGTCAACTTCGGCGCTGGCACGAACAACTCGAACCTGCTCAACACGTACGCCGAGGTGATCGCCAAGGCGTCCCCCGGGGGCTCAAACGAACGAACAGGGCAGACATTCCTCGGGACGATCGTGGGTGACCACGTCAAGTTCGCGATCTCAACACGGATCATGACCGGAGCCGTGGTTCACATGGGTGCGATGTTCGCGGCCTCCACGCCTGTGGTCGGGTGCATCGACCGGTTCACGTGGGCGACTGACTCTGGTTCGACCGCGTTCAGGCTCCCCCGCTTTATCGACACGGCCAAGACCGTCATGGCGCGTCGGGGGATCGAGCCGAGCGATGCGTATCTGAACAGGCTGAAGGAACTGCACGAATCGGCGTCTGGGGCGAACGCTTCGTGAGCGCCAAACCAACTCTCTACATCATCGACGGCTACGCCCAGTTCTTCCGCGCATACCACGCGATCCGCACGCCCATGACGAGTCCCGTCACGGGTGAGCCGACCAACATGACCTACGGATTCCTGGGCATGCTCCTCAAGCTCATCAAGGGGCAGGAGCCGCGGATGCTCGAGGCGGGCGGGCCCCCCACGTACATCGCTGTCGCGCTCGATGTCTCGGGCGACCGGGGCACATTCCGCAGCGAGCTCTACGAGGACTACAAGGCCAACCGCGATGCGCCGCCCGAGGATCTGCGCCCGCAGGTCGACCGCTGCCTCGCGATGCTCAAGGAGATGGGTGTCCCGGTCATCGGGAGCCCGGGGTACGAAGCCGACGATGTCATCGCGGCGATCGCGGCGGAACTCAAGAAAGACCACCCCGATCTGCTCATCCGCATGATCAGCAAGGACAAGGACCTCAAGCAGCTGCTCGAACGAGGACGTGTCGAGCTCTACGACATCCACCACGACAAGGTTGGAGATGTCGAGGCTCTCAAAGAAGAAACAGGCCTCGACCCTGAGCAGGTCGTGGACATGCTCACGCTCATGGGCGACACGGTTGACAACGTGCCGGGCGTTCCGGGGGTTGGGCCGAAAACCGCGGCGCAGCTCTTGGTCGAGTTCGGGACGCTCGAAGCCGTGATCGCCGAGGCGACGGATGAAGAGAAGCCCAAGAAGGAGTGGATCATCAAGGGCAAACGCCGCGAGAACATCGCGGCCTCGGTCGAGAGCCTGCCGCTGAGCAAGGATCTTGTCACGCTCCGCGCGGACACGCCGATCGAGTTCGATCTCGATGCGTGCAGGCTGGAGAAGTTCACACCCCGGAGCATCGAGCCCGCAGTGCGCGAGCTCGGGTTTAACAGACTGCTCGACGAGGTCAAAGCCCTCACCGGTAACTCGCCAGAAGCGTCAAAGCCTACGAAGAAGGCCAAGATCGACGACGGCGGGTTCGGGGGGCTGTTCGACCAAGCCGACGACGACGCCGAGGAGCACGTCGTTGAGGGCGACTACACGATCGTGCGCACGAAGACGGAACTCAAGAAACTCGTCAGCGCGCTCAAGAAGGCGCCCGTTCTCGCGCTGGATACGGAGACCACCGCCATCAGACCGATGCGCGCCGATCTCGTGGGCCTGAGCTTCGCGACCGAGCCCGGTGCGGGCTGGTACGTGCCCGTCCGATCGCCCGATCCGAGCACGCATCTCGACGAAGAGACCGTGCTCGAAGCACTCGGCCCGATCATCGAGAACCCGGAGAAAGCCAAGGTCGGGCACAACCTGAAGTACGACCTGATCGTGCTCCGCCGCGCCGGGCTTGAGCTCCGAGGGCTGACCGCCAAGGGCGCGTGCGACACGATGATTGCGAGCTACATCCTCGACGCGTCGCGCCCGTCGCACTCACTCGACAATCTTGCGCTGGCGATGCTCAACCGAACGAACATCTCAATCAAGGACCTGATCGGATCGGGCAAAAAGCAGAAAAGGTTCGACGAGGTCCCGATCGAGAAGGCCGGGCCTTACGCGGCTGAGGACTCGGATGTCTCACTTCAGCTTGCGCACATCATGCTGCCCAAGCTGGAAGAGACCGGGCTGCTCGATTTAGCAAGAAACATCGAGACACCGCTCATGGATGTGCTCGCAGAGCTCGAGTACAACGGCATACTCGTCGATCCGGACGAGCTCGAGCGCCAGCACAAACGACTGCAGAAAGAAATCGATCGGCTCCGTAAGGCGATCGAGGACGAGGCGTACAACGCGCTCGACCGCGGGTTCGACCCGGACTCGCCCAAGCAGCTGGCGGGCATTCTCTTCAACAAGCCCACCGACGAAGAGCCGGGCCTTGGGCTCCGGGTGATCAAGCGGGGCAAGACCGGGCCCTCGACGGATGCCGAGGTGCTGGACAAGCTCACGCAGGACGCGGGCGTCGAGACGACGATCCCACAACTCGTCCTCGATTACCGCCAGCTCACGAAGCTCGTCAACACGTACCTTGCGAATCTCGCCGAGGAGATCCACCCTGAGACCGGTCGGATCCACGCGAGCTTCAACCAGACCGTCGCCGCGACGG
>WUAK01000049.1 GCA_009827205.1 Phycisphaeraceae bacterium
CGCTGGCCCGACAACCACCTCGTGATCGACGCGATGTGCGATGCCGACGGCGTGTTCGATCGGCTCATCCTAGGGCTCACCGAGCGCTTCTGCCCCAAGGCCCGCAAGACCGGTTCGTGATGGACCCCGCGATCACACGATTGCTGCTGATCTTGGGCGCTTACCTTGTCGGTGCGATTCCGTTCGGTCTTCTGATCGCAAAGTCCAAGGGCGTCGACATCCGCAAGCACGGCTCGGGCAACATCGGCGCCACCAACGTCGGGCGCGTGCTGGGCAAGAAGTTCTTTGTTATCTGCTTTGTTCTCGACATGCTCAAGGGGCTCGCGCCGACGCTTGCATTCGGACTCATCTCTGGCATCATCGGTTCTAACGAGTCAGTCAGCCCGGTCGACTACTGGTGGTGGCTCGGCGCGATGGTCGCGCCCGTTCTTGGTCACATGTTCAGCCCCTTCATTGGCTTCAAGGGCGGCAAGGGCGTCGCGACCGGGCTTGGTTCGCTGCTGGCAGTCTTTCCCATCATGACGATCGCCGCGGGTGTTGCACTGGCGGTCTTTCTGACCACACTCAAGATCTCAAGGTACGTCGGGCTCTCTAGCAGTCTCGCGTCTCTGAGCCTGCCCATCACGACCGCGGTGCTTGTGTACGGGGTCGCCGACGGTTTCGCCGGCGCCTGGCCAACAGTGCTCGCCTCTGCCGCCCTTGCACTCGTCGTGATCGTCAAACACCGCGGCAATCTCAGCAGGACACTTCAAGGAACGGAACCGAAGGCCGGCTCCCCCAAGCGGCCTTCTGAAGTCGTGGGAACCTCTACTAACGACCGATAACTGCTTCACAAGGCGCACTCTTTGCGTTTTGTGCCCTGGAGTTGGTGCCAATCCGACCGGATCTCGGACGTTGGAGATCAATCCCTGTTCTCGTTGGACCGATGAGCTTCATGACTCCGAAACAAGGGCATGATCTGGCCTGATGGAGTTGTGAGGAGGTTCTCTGTGAACCGATTTCGTTTGAGGGGTACATGGGAAGATGATCCGGCACCGATCCCGTTTCCGCGGGACGTTGCAGGTCGGGACGCCGGTGCGGGTTCAACCGCGACGCGCCCCAGCCAAGTCCCGGAGACCCAGCTATCCGAGCGCACACGCGAACTGATCGATAACGTGGACGAGGAGATCGACCGTCTCCAACTCCGGTTCGACGAGTTCCGCCATCTGCTCGAGGCCGAGGAATTCGAAGACGACGGGCCGACCGCCGCCTGACACTCGTACCGTTCGCTCTGATTTATTGATCGCATATCGCACGCACGGCGATTTCGCGCCTGCGTGTCTTTACGTGCGCACCACGAGCAGAGTCTGATCATCGGGCTGCTTCGAGAGGCCGGCGAACTGGCGGATGCGCCAGAAGATGCCCTCGATGATCTCGTCTGCCGACGCCTCCGGGTTGTCCGAGAGCGTCTCGATGAGCGCGTTCTGGAGTCTTCGCTTGCCGAAACGGGCTTCTTCGAAGTTCTGCGCGTCGGTCATGCCGTCGGTGTAACACATGAGCACGTCGCCCCGATGGAGATCGAAGTGCCCTCGCTGGTAGCGCTGGGATGGGTCAACACCGATGACCATCCCGCCGGTCGAGAGTTCTACGAGATCAGTCGAGTTGGGGGGCCTGTGTTCCGGGACAGACAGGATCATGGGCGGTTCGTGACCTGCGCCGCAGTAAGTTAGGTGGAGTGTTTGCGGGTCAATGACGCCGTACCAGAGTGTCACGAACTCGCTTGCGAGGGTGTCTCTACAGAGCGCTTTGTTGGTTCTGCTCACGATCTCGTCGATGTCGTAGACGTCCTGCGCGTATGCCCTGACGGACGAGCGGACTGAGGCCATGAGCAGAGCCGCGGGCATGCCCTTGCCCACGACATCCCCGATCACGATGCCGAGATTCATACTCGCGGGTGTACCGACCTCGAACGCGTCATAGAAGTCCCCGCCCAGTTCGAGCGAAGGCGCGTACCTGCCGGCGATGTTCAACCGCTCGAACTTCGGCATATTGGTCGGGAGCATCCGAAGCTGGATCTCGCTGGCGAGTTGGAGCTGTCGGCCGAGCCGCCTGTCTCGTGCCTGCATCGCCAGCAGCCTGGCTTGCTCGACGGAGACCGCCGCTTGCTGCGCGATAGACATAACCAGGCGCTGCTCTGAGCTGTCGAAGAGGCGGGGGTTCTTGTCATAGAGGCGGATCGCGCCGATAGGTCTGTTCTGAAAAATCAGGGCCGCGGTGACGAAGCTTGTGATGTTCTCCTGCTGCAGGCGCTCGGGCGCGAGCACCCTGGGATCATCCAGGAGGTTTTCTATCGCGACGATTTCACCGCGGATCGCGCTGTGGTCAAACTCGCGGTTTTCTGAGAGCGGTGTTGGGTCTGCAAGCCACGCGTCAGAGAGGTTTCTGCTTGCGATGAGCTCGATGCCGTGCTCGTCGCTGGCGTGCTGTGTTTCGTCGTCGAATAGCACAATCGACCCGGCGTCAAGGTCGAGGACGTCCATCGCCGAGTCGAGCGCGATATTCAGGACCTCCTCAACGTCGCTCGCCCGCGCAAGATGCTCGCTGAGCCTGTAGAGAACCTCGAGTTCTCTGACTCGGTGCCTCAGTTCGTACTCGTTCTCGCACACCTCTGACACGGTTGACGCGAGATGGTGCACGCTCGAGAGCAGCTTCTCGGGTGCGCCTTGGCTGACGCGGAACTCACCGAGCCTGAAGTCCTCGATCTCGATCGGGATGACGTGCATCCCCGAGGGATCGCTTGGTTGCGTAGCGATTGCGTAAGGGACATCGCCTTCGGACGGGAGGATTTGGCAGCCGGCCGGGTCGTGCAGCGAGACGTCGGCCCGAGCCATTTCGCCCAGGTCAACGCAGAATCTCGGCAAAGAGCCGTCGGTCAGGAAGTGGACAATCGAGGGCTGCTCAGCGGTCATCGAGTCTCGTCACGGGGCGGTTATTCGCCTTGGTCGTCATCCTCATTCGACGCGGGCTCTTCGCCGAGCCACATCACGCGGAGGAGTATCGCAAGGCGGTCAACGCCCCCGTCTGCATCAAGCCTATCCAAGCCTTGGACGATGAGCGCGTCATCGCGGACGTGGTATCCGACGTATGCCAGCAGGAGTGCCGACTGGCGTGCGATCAGCCCGTCACCCTCGGCGAGTTCTTTGAGCCTGACCGAGACCTCCAGGAGCCTCGCCTCGGGCGGGATAAGCCCGTCCGCGTAGCGCGCGGTGATCATCGTCGGGTTCTGGGTCAGTGTCTCGCGCAGGTTTGTGCCAGCCGCGATGAACAGGCCGGCGCCGACCTGCGAGTGGATGCGAGAGATCGAGGCGGTTGGGTCGCCCTGGCGGATCGAGAGCGCCATAGAGAAGCGTTCTTCGGCGCGGAAGTAGTTGCCCGATCGCATCGAGTCGCGGCCCTGGGTCATGTGCAGCGCATAGAAGTCGCGGGTCGTCGGGTTCACGTTCTCGACGAGCTTGTCGATCATGATCTCGTTGTCGCGCAGCGCCTGGATCACGTCGGCGTCGACGTTGAGCGCCTCCAGATCGCGGAACAGCCTCTCTTCTGGGGTGAGGTCCTCGTCATCAATCGCGGGATCGATGCCCTCGCCCTCTTCGCCGGCGTCCGGATCGATCTCGTCGGGCGTGAGAACGGACTGTGCTCTCAGGCCTTCGATGTAGTTCTTGATGAGTTCGTTCTGCTCTCGGATGCGCTGGGTGAACTCGCTCTCTGATGGCTGTTCGCCCTGTTCGCCGGCTTGGTAGCCGGGGCGGAGCTGTTCGATGATCTGCTCGTAACCAGTGGTCAGTCTGAGACCCTCTGATGCCGAGGTGTCCGGGGTCTGCGCCTCGACTCGGCCCTGCGCGTTGGATGTCGAGTCGGCGCGCTGCGCCGCTGACTCGGGTGAAACGAGAGGTGCTTCTTCTTGCCCTAGCAGCTTCAGGCCCTCGAGAGGAGAAGCGGTGACGTCGAAGAACTGACCCTGGCCCGCGTTGATCGAGCCGACGTAGCTCGTCGAGAGTGACTTGTCGGTCACGTAGCCCGATGCCGAACGGAGACGCCAGAGCCCGGTTCCCGACGCCTCGGCTTCCTTCTCTGCCTCGATCAGCGGATCAACACGTGTGATCGGCGCAGCCGAGCTGTTGATACCCGTCTGCAGTGACGCCTGGTTCTGGCCTGGTGCAAACGTCGGCATGAACTGGTTTCGGCTGACCGCGAGCGAGCCGGCGATCGAGGTGGGCGGCCTTGAACCCGTGGTCAGGGCGAATTGGTATTGGAGCGAGTCGGTGCCCCTGAGCCCGAGCCCCGAGATGCCCGAGTAGAGCGAGTCACGTCGGTAACTGAAAAGCGAATCGGAGCCCAGCTCGCCTCGGAAGTCCCGGTCGGCGATGTACCCGACGTTGCCTCGGAAGCTGACGCCGCCCGGCGCGTTGCCGGTGACGATGGCGTTGCGGAGCGCGAACGACTGCTGGAGGTCGGTGTTCGAGGGGGCGTTGTAGCCTCCCGAGCCCTGCTGGTTGGATTTGTCGTTTTTGCGACCGTCTCCGAGCGCGTTCTGTGACGCCGCGGCGCCGGCGAGCGTGAGCATCAGAGCGAGAGCGATGGGGCGTTGCATGGTCGTGCCTCCGGCGGCGGGTAGGGGCTCCGCCTGCTTCACTTATGGTACGGTCCGAGCCCTCGTATCGGTCGTTTTCTCTCGAAATGAGCACCCAAACGGCAAAGGCCGGCACACTCTGCGCCGGCCTTCTGTTCTGTGGGGCTGTCATTCTGAGAGATCAGGCAGTATCGGCGAGTTCTCGCATCTGTGTGGGGCAGTCGAGGGTCTCGCGGATGGGGCCGCAGTCCTCGATCTGCTCGACGACGAGGTAGTAGTTCAAGCCTTCTTTGCTCCAGATAAAGATGTTGGGGCTCTTGGGTGCATCGGGAGTGACGACGTATGTCACGCTCTCCGTCAGCCCGAGTCTTCCTCTGTCTTTCTGAATGAAGAGCGAGACGACATCGTCGTACTCGGGGAGGCGGAACCTCAGGTGCATGCTTGGTCCGCCGCTGGGGACGCCGCACTTACCGCCGCGGACAAACTCGATCTCTGTTGCACCGCCAGCGATAAGGTCTGCGAGCGAGAGCTCGCTGCCTACGACATCGCCCGTAAACGTGGGCAGTGCTTCCGGGTTATCGACGGTGAACTTCCGCTGAGTGTGCAGATCCTCGGTGAAGCAGCGTGAGTGTTCGCGTGCGACGAACGTAGCCGCAGCGGTGCGTTCCGCGAAGAACGTGCCCGCTGTTTGCTGGCCAAACGGATTGACTGGTGAGAACTGCTGGAAGACGATCGCGGCGCTGGCAACGAGCAGGAAAGCGGCAGCAGCTGCCATCGTGAACTTACCTCTCGCGCCGGACCAGTAGTCGGGCGAACGGGTTTCAGTCGCGATCGATTCGGGGATGCTCTGTTCCGGTTGCTCGTCGAGTTCGACGGCTGCCATCGCGGAAGCGATCCGATCGTGCAGACCCGCCGGGGCGGTTTCGCCCGAATCGGTGCTCATCGATCTCGCCAGAGCCTGACGAAGCTGACGCTCGGCGTCGAGTCTTGCGACGTCCTCGGGGTTTGTTTCGAGGTGGGCCTCAAGGCGACGCTCGTCGTGGGCGCTTAGTTCATCGTCGGCGCCGGCGCGTAGCAGGGCAGCCAGATCCAAGCGTTCTTCAGATGGCCTCGGGGTGTCCGTCATACCTTGCGTTGCCTCGTGTGCTCAGACTCTAAGGACCCGAATCGGTCCTTCTGCTTGTCCAACCGAGCAGACCTGTCTCTTGTTCCTCGCCCGGCGCAAAAAACGTCGTAACTCCGGGCCTCGTCCTCTGTTATTCAGACGCGTCGTTCATGCCCCTGATGCCTAGTTCTTCCATCGCCCCGGGGTCCTCGGCCAGGGCGTCGGCGACCATTTTCCGGGCTCGGTGAAGCCTGCTCATGACCGTCCCTATCGGAACATCCAGGACCTCGGCGATCTCTCGGTATTTGAAGCCCTGAACGCCCCACATGATGAGGACCTGTCTGTACTCCTCCTTGAGCGAATCAACGGCTTTGTGGAGCCGATCGTCCACGTGCTCCCAGTCGAAGCTCGCGCCGTCCCAGGCAGGGGGCGGCTCATCTGGAAGAGGCTCGCTGGCGGCGTCCGTGTGGAACTCGCCGACCGCTGTGGGAGCGCGGTTTTCTCGCTTGATCGTCGTGTAGAAGGTGTTATGGGCGATGGTGAAGAGCCAGGCGCGCATCCCGCCGCCCTTGGCCTCGAACCCGTTTCGGGCAGCTGATTTCAGAGCTCGGATGTAGACATCCTGAACGAGATCCTCCGCCTTCTCGCGGTTCCTCGTCAGGTGCATTGCCATCCGGAAGACGGCGTCGAGATGTTCGAGCGCCTCGGCCTCGAACTGCTCGCGGTTCATGCTTGGCTCCTGTTCACCAACCGGGACGCCCCGAGGGTGATGCCCTGCTTCGACCGTAAGGGTAGCTCCTAATAACTCGCCGGAGCCGAACAACCCCGAGACGAGCCCGAAGCGGACACGCCCGGCACCTACACTCAGAACGATGAGCACCTATTACATCACCACACCGATCTACTACGTCAACGACAGGCCCCACATAGGGCACTGCTACACAACCCTCCTCGCAGACGTCGCGGCTCGCTTCCAGAGGCTCCGCCACGGCTCGCCCGATGATGTCTTCTTCCTCACCGGTACGGACGAGCACGCTGAGAAGGTCGTTCAGTCGGCCTCAGACAACGGGATGAGCCCGATCCAGTGGGCCGACCGCAACGCTGACGAATTCCGCAAGGCGTTCGGGGCGATGGATTTCACCAACGACGACTTTGTGCGCACGACCGAGGATCGTCACAAGACAAAGGCATCCGCATATATCCAGCAGCTTGTCGACTCGGGCGACATCGAGCTTGGTGATTACGAGGGCTGGTGGGACGCTTCGCAGGAGGAGTACGTCCCGGAGAACACGGCTCGCGAGCATGATTACAAGTCGCCCGTGACGGGCCGCGAACTCGAGAAGCGGACCGAGCAGAACTACTTCTTCAGGCTCGACAAGTACGAGAGCTGGCTCAGGGAGCAGATCGAGAGCGACACGATCCGGGTGCTGCCAGGTGCTCGAAAGAACGAGGTGCTTGGGCGAATCCGTCAGGGGCTGCAGAAGGTGCCCGTCTCTCGGAAAATCAAAGAGGGTGACACGGACTGGGGCATCCGCATGCCCAACGACCCGGAGCACAGGATCTATGTGTGGATCGAGGCGCTCTGCAACTACCTGACCACCGTTGACACTGACGAGCGTGAGCGGTTCTGGCCTGCGGATGTCCACGTGATGGCCAAGGACATTCTCTGGTTCCACGCGGTGATCTGGCCCGCGATGCTCAAGGCGCTGGATCGGCCGGCGCCAAAGACTGTGTACGCGCACGCGTATTGGATCCGCGAAGGCCGGAAGATGTCAAAGAGCCTCGGGAACTTCATCGAGATCGAGCTTCTCGAGGCTTACTGCAAGAAGTACTCGACCGACGCGGTGCGCTGGTATCTGCTCACGCAGGGGCCGCTGGGCGCCAACGACGCGGACTTTGCGCACGAGCATTTCGTTGAGATGTACAACGCGGACCTGGCCAACAGTGTGGGCAACTCGATGAGCCGGGTCGGGAACATGATCGACAAGTACCTGGGCGGCGAGCTGACGATGCTCTGCAACGGCGAGTTCGGATTCCCCGGGGGCTCGGCGCTGCAGACGGCTCGCACGGCACTGGCCAATGCGGGCAAGCCGGTCGACGACCCAGACAGGACGTTTCACTTCCCGGAGATCACCAAGGCAGCGGTCGAGCGCGCGATCGCATCGGCGGACGCGTTCGAGGTCGATGAGATGGCGCGCCAGGGGCTTGCGGTCGTGCGGGCGGTCGACGAGTTCATCAGCTACGCGGCGCCCTTTACGCTCGCCAAGCAGCTGGACGAGCTCGAGGACGGGACGCACGCGCTGGCGACGATCCTCTATAGCTGCGCCGAGTCGCTGCGTATCGCGAGCTTGCTGCTGGCGCCGGCGATGCCGACCAAGATGGGCGAGTTGTGGGCGCGTTGGGGCTGTGCGCCGAGTGCCGGGGTGCCCCTCGCGGATCTCGCCGAGTTCGGCGGAGCGCACAAGCTCAAGAAGGGTCAGAGGATCACGAAGGGTGATGCACTCTTCATGCGCGCAGACGTGAAAGAGGAGCCGCCGGTGGCGAGCACGGATTGATGCTCGACTGCGATCTGATCATCTTTGATTGCGACGGCGTGCTCGTTGACACTGAGCCTGTGACGAACCGGTTGCTCGCCGAGTGCCTGACGGAGATCGGCTGGTCGGTGACGACCGAGGAATCGATCGAGCGTTTTAAGGGTCGCGACCTGAACGTGATCCGCGCGGAGGCGGAGGCTGTCGTCGGGCGTGAGCTTCCTGATTTCCTGCCGACGTACCGCGCGCGGATGTTCGAGGCCTTTGAGCGAGAGTCTGTGGATGTAGTTGAGGGCGCTATGGAGCTGCTCAATGTGCTTGATGAGACTGGGTCTCATCTGCGGTGTGTTGCATCGAACGGGCCGCAGAACAAGATGGTCGCGTCGCTGACGAGCGCGGGTCTGATCGGGCGATTCGATCACGAGGGTGAGGCGAGGATTTACAGCGCGTACGACATCAAGGTCTGGAAACCCGAGCCCGATTTGTTTCTGCACGCGGCGCAGGAGATGGGTGTTTCGCCCGAGTCATGCGTGGTGATCGAGGACTCGGCGAGCGGCGTCGAGGCGGCGCAGCGGGCGGGCATGCGGGTCGTGGGGCTTGCTGGGCTGACGCCCGCTGACAAGCTGTCGGAGGCGACGCACGTGATTGAGAGCATGCACGAGTTATTGGGTGCTCTGGGTGTCTGAAAGAAGCGGTCCCCGGCTGCCGATATAGTGTCGGTGCACCCGTCGCGTGACGCACGGGTGTGATTGGAGCTTTCGTATGTCACACTACATCGGCGAAACCTGCATCGGAACCAAGGACACGGCCTGCGTCGAGGTCTGCCCCGTTGACTGCATCCACCCGACCAAGGACGAGGACGACTTCGAGGAGCACGACCAGCTCTTCATCGACCCGGATACCTGCATCGACTGCGGCCTGTGCGTCGATGAGTGCCCCGTCAAGGCGATCTACCCTGAGGAAGATCTGCCGGAAGAATGGAATAAGTACATCCAGATCAACATCGATTACTACGCGAACAAGTAAGACCACAGTCTGACGCTCATGGGTATTGAAAGAGAAAGACCTCTCCCGGTTGGGAGAGGTCTTGTTATGTGCACTGGTTTGGTGGGATGACCCGCGGGCTTACGCGGCCTTCTTGCGTTTGTGCGTGATGCCCTCGCGTGTGCGGACATTGGCTGGCGTGTCGGGCTTCTCGGTCCAGTCGTCGACGCCGGGCAGGTTGAGTTCGCTTGAGAGGGTCTTTCGGTAGCCCAGCAGGCGGACGACCTCGAGGACATCGGTCCAGTTGGGGTAGTGCTTGTTGTTGGCTGCCTTGAAGGTCTCGATCGCCTTGAGGAAGAGGAACTGCTCGGCGTTCATCTCGCCTTCCTCGGCTGCCTTGACGAAGTCGGTGAGTCGTCGGCCCGGGCCTCGCCTGCGTTCGAGCCCTGAGGCGCGGGTGTCCACGACGCTCTTGCGTCGGTCTGGGCCTTGGTATCGCTGCTCGGTCTCGGCGAGCCTCGGTCCCTTGGGTTCGTTCTCTGACGCGCTCGGGGTGTTCTCGCCCATGGCGAGCAGTTCGTCGAGCTCGCTGGCGTAGTCGTCGTCGAGTTGGTCGTCGCTATCGGCGCGCTCGCCCGATTCGAGGCGCTCGATGGCCTCCTCGTCGAGGTGCTCGTCGAAGCTGTCAAAGTCGTTCTGCGCGTTGCGGTTGCCCATCTGCCAGCTCTCCCTACGGAGCCGGCGGGCGAGAGTCACCAAGTCGGCTCACGGATCAGAGGTCGTCGTCATCCTCATCATCGTCGTAGTCTTCGTTGGCGCTCGGTTCGTCGTCGAAATCGTCGTCGTAGTCCTCGTCGTAGTCATCATCGTCGTCGTAGAAGTCGACGCCGTCGTCGTCGTCATCATCGTCATAGTCGCCCATGACAGGCTGAGGCCCGAGAACATCATTCTGCTCTTGTTCCGGGTCGAGAACGAGCAGGTCCGTGTCGCTATCGGTTTGTGGGTTCATGAGCAGCATGGTCAAGGTCTCCGCGGGGGCGTCCTTATAACGGGTGGACGTGCAACGGCGGTAGGGTAACGCGATCTCGGGCGTCGTCAACGTGTTTCTGTGATGTCGTGTCTCACGCCCGGGGGCGTGGCGCGCCGACGGTACAATCGGCGTGCCAGACTCACTACCGACAACCCCGGCGAATGAGGTTCCAGGCAGGGACGAGATCCCCTGGAACACGCGCGCGTGCCGACCGCTGGCGGGCGTGGCTGCTCTGGTGGTTCCGGGGCTTGGCCACGCGCTGCTTGGGCTGCCCAGGCGGGGCGTGATGATCGCGGTGGGTGTTCTCGGATTGATCGCGCTGGGTGTCCTGATCGGTGGGCTCGACGCTGTGGATTCGCGCGACGACCGGTGGTGGTTCTACGCCCAGGCGCCGGCGGGGCCGGTCGTGTTCGTGATCGATTGGGTTCACCAGTCACTCAGGGAGGCCGGCGCGGTCGTGCAGGGGCTTGGTCGGATGAACGAGCTTGGGATGCTCTGCATCGCTCTTGCGGGGATGATGAATTTCATCGCAGCGATCGACGCGGCGTTCCCACCGATGCGCAGAAGGTCTGAGGGGGCGAAGCTGTGATTCCTCTGATCGCTCAGTGGCGCGTCTTTATGGAGCCCATGCCCGCCCACGGGTACGAGTGGCTCCTGCTTGTTCCGATGGTGTTGCTGCTGTCGCTTGCGTACAAGGCGGTGCGCTGCGAGGACATGGAGCGGTACTGGAAATCGTCGGCGATCATGTCACTCGTGGTGATCGGCGTGCTCATGCTCCTGACGTTCGTCGGGTGGGGGCTCGTCGAGCTGATGGCGATGCTCCCGGCGAGCGGATGATTGATTATCGCGGTGTGTAGCGCGAGGCGCTGGCCTTGTGCGGGTTATCCAGATTGATGATCATGTAGCGCAGCGCATCGGCGGCGTGGTCCGGGCCGTCTTTGACTGGGTCCATCGTGACGGGGTTGTCGGGCGGGTAGTGGTACTGCTGGAGCGCCTCGATCAGGTGCGTGCACCGGTTGTGGATGAAGAGCGTAGGGTCACCCGAGGCTGGTTTGAGTCTTGCGCTGACCAGCGCGATGCCTTCCGCGATGCGGGATGGGCGTGCTTTGACCGTGAGGCCGTGCTGTGTGAGGACAGCGATGTCGCTCTTTCCGGTCTGCCCGGAGCGTTGTCGTCCGGCGGGGTCGACTCCGACCCAAACCGGTATTTGGTCGCTGTCGGCGAGTGCCTTTGCGTGAGATTCGAGGACGACCTCTTTGACGACGCGTTCGCGGGTGATCGTGACGACCCCGGTGATCGAGACGCTGGCCCACAGGATGACGGTTGGCGCGCGGAAGCCGAAGTCCATGCCGGCGATGAGAGTTGAGCCGGCGATCTCCGGGTCGGCGTGCACCACGTGGAGCTTTGGGTCGAAGTCCGGGTAGACGCAGTCGGATCGTCTTGGTTCGAGGCAGAGCATCTCGGCGTTCCATACGGGGAGTGAGACGCGCCGCTTCATCGAGAGCGCATCACCCACCACGATATGACCGGGCTCTTTGCGTTGCTTCGCGCTGCCGTCACACTCGGGGAGCAGCGGGCAATTGTCGGCGTGTTCGCTTGTGCACTCGTGCTCGTCGCTGCAATGCTCGAGGACATCGACAACTCCCCATTTGAAGAGTGCGCGTGAGTTATCTTCCGCGTCTTTGACGAGTCGTGACATCATGCCGAAGGGCTGGTGCATTGTTGAGAGGCACTCGATCGAACCCGGGACATGGATGTTGCCGCACTGCGCGGACCTGGTGACGAGCTGGGCGGCTTCCCAGATTTTTTTGTCGAAGAGATCGACCTCATCGCATCGGAGTTTCTGAACGCGCGTTCCTCTGACGGATGCCTGGCTGGCGGCGAGCAGCTCGACACGCGATCCGGTTGTGAGGCGCAGGCGCTTGTCGGTCATTCGGCCTTCGACCAGAGGAGCGAAGGGCTGGCGCGCGAAGAGGCTTCGCAGATGCTCGTGCATACGTGAGGCCTGCTCGAGGCTGCCTGCGAGGATGCGGATCTCGATGCCGGGCTTGAACGCGAGATCAAGCCCGGTGGCGAGTGCTCCGAGGAAGGTCTTGCCTCCACCCCGGTTGGCCCAGACGAGCGCATCGCGCGGCTTTCGGTCTTCGAAAAACGCATGGCAGAGGTAGTCGAATGGTGCGCTGTTGCCATCGATGATGGGTGCGCGTGGGATGGTAATGGACAACGTGTCCGCGAGCCACGCGTGCAGCTCGTCGGGCGTGTCGGGTACGGAATCGAACAAACAATTGCTCCCGGTGGGGGAGGCGTTTCGGCGGTTTAAGAAAGTGCTTGTCAGTGAGTCTCGTGCGCGTATGCCTGGATCGGTGCGATGAGTCTTGCGGCGGCGTCGCGTGCAATGATCTCGATCGGACCGTCGGTGAGTCTGCGTGTCGATGCGCACGCTCTGGCCCAAGATCGCAGCTTCGTCTCAAGCGTGCTTCTCAGCTCGGGCGACGTGAGCAGGTCGATCGGGGCTTTCTCGTGCTCTTTGAGCAGGGTGCGGAGGCGGCGGTGTC
>WUAK01000050.1 GCA_009827205.1 Phycisphaeraceae bacterium
TCGATCGTGTGAGCGAACGCGGTTTCCTTCCGCTCGTCCGGTTCTTCGTCCGACACGCCGCGGGTGGTCAGCGTGGCGCTCGTCAGGACAACAGATTTGGGCAGCGCAGACCCCTCGTCCTCCGGATCTCGGTTGAACAGCTCGGTCTTCAGGATCGGCGCCACCTCGATCGGTGAACACTGGATCTTCACGCTCGGCTTGCGGTACCCGGGGGACCTGCTCACCTCGACCCAGTACGCGCACCCCTCAAGCGTCTGTTCCACCACGATGTGCGCGCTGTCAGCGATATCAGAAGCCCGCTCCGCGTAGGACTGCAGCTCGAACTTGTCGGCTTCCTGCTCACAGAGCTCGCGCAAGAGCCTGAGCCTCGTCGCGAGCTGGCTCATGATGGGAGAGAGCACGTTGTCGACGATCGCGGCTTCTCTGACCCGACCACCCGCACCCCGGTGCTCGTCGTGCCAGAAAATCAGCGACTCGAAAAACGCGCCGCTCGCGTCGCGAGCTTCCTGCACCGCCGCGATGGCTTTCTGAACGTGCTGAGTCTCGTCGGACTTCACCACCAGCTGAGGCAGGAACCCCTTGAGTCCCTTCTCAACGAACAACAGCGAGAGCAGGTGGTTCACCCTGCCCTCTGTCAGCGATACGCCGAAGTGCTCGCTCGCGACATCCTCGACCATGTGCGCCTCGTCGAGGATGACGTGGTCGTATCTCGGCAAGAAGCCGACACCCCTGCTCCGAAGCGCGAGATCGCTAAAGAACAGCGCATGGTTGCAGATGAGCAGGTTCGACCGTTCCATCTTTCGTCGTGAGCGCTGGTAGAAACAGATGTCATGGTTCGGGCACCGTCGGCCCATGCAGTTGCCCGAGTCGGACCTGACGTTGTCCCACACGCCCGGGCGTTCGAGTTGTGGGAGCGATGAGCGCGAGCCGTCTCTCGTGTCGCGCGCCCAATCCTCAATCACGTGCAGCGAGCCGCGTGCGCTCGCGTCGACGAAGAGCTTGTCCTGTCGTTTACTCGCCAGTTCGAGCCTTCGAAGGCTCAGGTAGTTGCCCCGCCCCACGACGATTGCAGGCCGAAGCGGCGCCAGCGGGTCGTGCTCTTCGAGCGTGCCAGGGAGCTCACCAAGCCCGAGGGCCTGCATGAGCATGGGCAGGTCCTTGCGGACGATCTGCTCCTGGAGGGCGATGGTGTTTGTCGCAACCACCACGGTCTCGCCGTGCGCCACGCACCGCTCGATCGCGGGCAGGAGGTAGGCGTAGCTCTTGCCGACACCCGTCCCGGCCTCGGCGAGCAGCCTCTCTCCCCGCTGCATGGCCCGAGAGACGGCCCCGGTCATCTCGATCTGCTCCGGGCGGGGCTCGTAGCCCGCGCCCAGCATCGCCGCGACCGGGCCGGTTTCCGACAATGCTTCCGAGGGGTCTACCACGCCGGGAGTGTACGATGCACACGTCCCATTGAAAGGAACCCTCGTGCGCAAGATCGTGGCACTGCTCTCACTCCTGATCGCCGGTGTGTCGTTCGCCCAGCCCGAACGCTTCGCGGTCACCATCGACCACGACGCGTTCAGCGGCCCCTACTCGGGCCGGATCTACGTCGTCTTCGGCGACCAGCAAGCCGAGCCCAGGACAAGGCTCAACGCTTGGTTCAATCCGCCGCCCGCTGTCGCTTGGAACGTCGAGAACGTCATGCCGGGCGAGGAGATCATCCTCGAGGGCTTCGATCTCTATCACGCACCGGAGCAGGCCGGCGAAGCGTGGCGCACCGGTGAGGTCACGCTCCAGGCCGTAGCGCGAGTGAGCCTGGACAGCCCCCGCCCGGGCACCGGCGTCGGCGATCTCTACTCAATGCCGATCACGGTCAACCTTGGTGACATCGCTGATGATCAGAGCATCGCATCGTTCACTCTCGACGGTGTCGTCGAAGATCAGCCGTTCACCGAATCCGAGAACACGTTCCACTTTGCGATTGAGAGCGATTCACTCAGCCAGTTTCACGGCAGGCCCGTCACCATGGGTGCATCGGTCACCGTTCCCGAGTCTTGGCACGAAGAGAGCCTTCGGAGTTATCCGATCGTCTACTACATCACCGGCTTCGGCGGCAACGAGAATGAGGTCATGCGCTACATGGGAGGCATGCCCCACAAGGAAGCCGTCGGTGATGTGATCGTCGTCGGTCTTGACGCGACGAATTACTGGGGGCATTCCGTGTTCGCCGACAGCGCCGTCACTGGTCCCTGGGGCGAGGCGCTGACATCTGAACTGATCCCGGCGCTCGAAGCCGAGTACCGCGGACCCGAGAACGCAGATCACCGTTACGTCACGGGTATCAGCTCGGGCGGCTGGGGCAGTCTCTGGGTGCAGGTCGCGTACCCGGACGTCTTCGCTGGTGTATGGAGCCATGTGCCCGACCCCGTTGATTTCAGGGCGTTCCAGACCGTTGATATCACCACCGACAACGCGAACATCTACACCGATGAAAACGGCGAGCGAAGGCCGCTTGGGCGCAACGGCGAGCAGATCATGTTCTGGGCCGATGACTTCATCGCACGTGAAACGATGCTCGGACCGGGCGGTCAGATCCAGTCGTTCGAGGCGGTCTTCAGCCCGGCGCTGGAGAACGGCAAGCCCGCCCCGCTGTTCGATCGAGAAACCGGGAGCATCGATCCGAAGGTCGCCAAGGCCTGGGAGAAGTACGACATCCGCCTGAAGCTCGAGCGTGAGTGGGATGAGACCGGTGAAGAACTGGCGGGCAAGCTCCACGTCTTCGGCGGGTCGATGGACAACTTCTACCTCGGAGAGGCCGTCGGCATGCTGAAAGAGTCGCTCGACGAACTCGGCGCGGACGCCGAGGTCGAGGTCATCGAAGGCATGGCTCACACGTTCTACTGGCCGGGCGACAAGCGGATGTGGGAGACCATCCACGAACGCTGGGCGGACACAGGGGGCTAAGCCTTTTTGCCAACACCCAGAGGTGAGCGCTTAGGCTCGCCGTCGCGCCTGGGATAGATCTTCGGCGTACGGCGCGATTTTTCGAGCACGACGATCTTTCCCGTGGGCGTGTCGAGCGTCCCTGTATGCGTCGTGTGGAGCATGTGCAGCGCCTGCTTGGCTTCCTCGAGTTCTTCCTCGGCCTTCTGCCCCTTGATGAGCGCGATGAGCCCGCCCTCTCGCGCCAGCGGCACGCACAGTTCGGCGGCTACCGCGATCCGCCCCAGCGCCCGGGCGGTCACAATATCAAACACGTCGCGGAACTTGCCCGTTTTGAACGCGCCCAGTTGCTCTGCCCTGCCGTTCTCGATCGTGATGTTCTTGAGCCCGAGTTTCTCCGCGAACGAGTTCAGGAGTTCTGCCTTGCGACCTGTCGCCTCGACGAGCGTGAACTGCGCATCGGGCCTGACGATCGCGAGCGGGAACGCGGGGACTCCGCCGCCCGAGCCCACATCACAGACTTTGAGCGGTTCACCCTCGACCGGTTCTATCTCGGTAAGGACAGGCAGTAGCGTGAGCGCATCAAAGATGTGACGCATCCATGCCTCTTTCTCGTCCTTAATCGCGGTGAGATTGGTGGTCTGGTTTGCTTCGTACAGGATGTCTAGGAACGCGTAGAGGTGTTCCTTCTCACCCTGATCGAACTCGATGCCAAACTCGGCGCAGGCCTGTTTGAATTCTTCGGTGGGTGGGATCATTCGGGGAGTTCCAGGTCACTTCTCATCATGGAGCTGTCGGGTCTGCGGAGCCCTGCGTTGAGCACGAGGCCGGCCATGAGCCAGCTCGTGAGCATGCTCGACCCGCCGTAGCTCACAAAGGGTAGGGTCACCCCGATGATCGGCACGAGACCGACGGTCATCCCGATATTGATCAGCGCCTGCACGCCTACGAACGCGGTCAATCCAACGATCATCACACGCCCAAAGGGATCTCTGCAAAACCACGCGGTCGCCAGCGCGGAGGCGGCCCAGATGAGATAGAGCACCAGCACAACCGTGCCACCCAGCAGCCCGAATCTCAGGCAGATCACAGCGAAGACCATGTCGTTGTGCGCCTCGGGGAGCCTGTTGTAGAAAACGAGCGCCCGCGTGCTCGCGTCTGAGTTCCCCACGATCTTGCCCGCCCCGACGAGGCGCTGCGCTGTGAAGCTCTGGAAGTTGATGTCCTGAGCACCCTCGTCACTGCCGCGGATTTGCTGGACGATCGCGACGAACCGGCGCTTCTGATGCTCGCGGAGCAGTGGCCATGACGCGGGAGCCGCGGCGGTGGCGATGAACACAATCAAAACCAAGTGTCGCAATCTTGCGCCCGCCGTGAGAAGCATCGCGAACAGACTCGGGACGAAGAGTGACGCGGATCCGAGGTCTGGCTGGAGCGTGATGAGCCCGACCGGCACCGCGGCTATCAATCCGGGCGCGAGCAGTCCTCGCCAGCGCGTGTGCTCGCGCCTGTAGCGCAAGAAGCCAGCGATCGTAAGCACGAACGCGATCTTGGCGACCTCCGCGGGCTGGAAGTCGGCAAAGCCCATGTTGATCCAGCCCCGTGCGCCGTTTCGTGGTTTCACGATCGATTCTGGAACGACAGGGATGAGCAGAAAGACGAGCAGCGCGATGCTGATGATGTAGCTCGGCCAAGCGATAAATCGCAGGAGCCTGTAATGCGGCGCTGCTGCGAAGATCGCGGCACTCATGCCCACCATCAGGAAGATCGCCTGGCGAATTGTCGTTCCAGAAGGACTCCGCTCGGGCGTATGAGCCTCGGCGAGATCGATCGCATAGAGCCCGATGACCGAGAGCGCCAATGAAGCCGCGATTGTCACCCACGCCCAGGTGATCACCGAGAGATTCTTCGACAGCGATCCCGAGCCGCCGTAGCCACCCCGGATAACCGTCTCGACAAAGGCGAGATTCACAGATACCCCTCGTCAACGAGGGCATGGATCACCTGATTGGCGATCGGACCCGAGACACGCCCCCCCGATCCGCCATACTGCGCAACGACAGCGATCGCGTACTGAGGCCGGTCCTTTCCGCAGAGCAGCACAAACCAAGAATGGTCGCCCCTTCTGACGATCTCACCCTTGAACTTGATGTGCGGTGCGGTTGCCGTACCCGTTTTCCCCCAGACCGTGACACCAGGGACGTCGAACATCTCGAACGTCTCGCCCGAGTCGAGCGTGACATGGTTTGCCGTGCCGTCATGATCGTTGACGACCATGGAGAGCCCGCGGAGCGCTTCGTTGACGATCTCAGGATCCCAGCCGAGGTCGATCGTTTCTGGGACGGCGCCATCGTCGATGAGCTTCGGTTTGATCCGTACCCCGCCCCTTCCGAGTGTTGCAAACGCGTCAGCCGCGTGGACCGGTGTCCACGCGACCGGTCCCTGCCCAATCCCCATCAGGATTGCCTCGTCCTCGGTGACGGCATCCGGGTTGTTCTGAAACCCGAGCCAGCCATCGAGCATGTTGTCGAGTTTCAGATCCAGAGGCTCACCGACGCCGATGGTTCGGAAGAAGTCAACGATACCACTTGGGCCGAAACGCTGACCGAGCGTGTAGAAGTAGATATTGCACGATCCCTTGAGCGCCTGAGCGCCGTCGATCGGACCCCCGAACTGCGCATCGTGTGTTGATCCGAACTGCTTGTATATCCAGCATCGGAGCATCTCGGGTTCATGTGGGTAGAAATGGCCCGTGCACGAGATGCACTCTCCGAGCTCCACATGACCGGCTCTGTGTGCACCACAGAGCACGAGCGCTTTGACAATCGATCCTGGAGGGAGCGGCATCGAAACCGCTTTGTTATACGCGGGGCTCCGAGTCGCGACGTAGAGCGAGCGCTCGGTTTCGTCGGCGGGCAGATCAACGCCCGTTGGTGTAGTGACGAGCGAAAGAATCTCACCCGTATCCACCTCGAGCACGACCACCGCGGCGTCGAGTGCCGTGCCCACGGGCATCGCTGGCGGGCTTTCTGGGTCATCGGGATTGAGCAGTTCATCGTTGTGGTGCCAGGTCTGCACGCGGGCGAGACCGAGATCCGGGTTAAGCATCGCCTGGATGCGCGCCTGCAGCATGATGTCCAGCGTGAGGCGGATGTCCTGACCGAACTCACGCTCGGCCTCGGTCACTTCACCGGAGTCGATCCGTTCGATTTTCAGACCACGCATGCCGCGGAGCGAGCTCTCAAGGTTACGTTCAAGCCCTCTGTGTCCGACCATGTCGTTCAGAAAGTACTGCCCTCGATCAACCGAACCGGTAGTGGTTTCAACGATCGAGCGCTGCGCGAGTGCTGTGTTGTTCTCCAAGTTTTCCGCGCGCGTTTCGCGGTCTTCTCGGAAAATGCCCCTGCGCACGCCGCCCAAGATATGCGTGGCAACTCCCTTTACCTGCTGCGTGCGCTTCTCGTTGGATTTCAGCGGGCCCGGGAATCTGGAGAGATCAACCTCTACCTCTAACTCGGTGAGCGGGTAGTCGCGCTGACCCGAATCGATCACGGCTACCCCTGGGAGGTACGGGATCGAATCATCGCTCGGATCATCTTGCTCCGCCAGCCTGCGCAGTAAGAACCCCACGTCATCGCTCACCTCGGGGACGATCACCGTTGGCTCGACCTCTTCAGAGAGCGCGATGTCCGCCGCCTTTTCGATCCGGCGCTTGGCGTCGATCGTGATCTCCTCGGCGAGGACCTCCCTCAGGAGCTCAGCTGTAGTTTTGAGATCGGGTCGATCGAGCTCGGCGAGGCGGGTTTCGAGTTCGAGCTCGGTGATGCCGTGATTCTGTGCAAACTTGCGGAGTTCACGCGCTGCCCGGGTCCGGCGTACCGAGTCCGCCATATTGCTGACCTGTTCGCGGACTTCAATGCGCCTGCCGTCGATCTCGGCGCGGCTCAGCCCGGTCTCGCGAGCGACAACGTTCCACATCCGATCGACCGCGGCCCGGTAAGGCGGCTTGGCCTCCTCGATGAGTTGCGTACGGAGTTCCCGGCTCAGCTTCGACCAATCACTCCCCCGTTCGCGCCGTGCGCGGGCCGCGGCTTGCCGCTCGATCCACTCACCGGTGATCACTCGGTAATCGACAGCGATGTCGAAGCTGGGCCTGTCGTGGGCGAGCACCCTGCCCTGTCGGTCAACGATCTGCCCCCGAACCGTCGGTGACCAGCTGTGCCTGACGAGCCTGCCCTCGGCGCTCTCTAGCAGCTCATCGCCTTTGAAAACGGTCAGCCTGGCGGTCTGGCCGGCGAGCACGGCGAGCCCGATCCCCAGCAGGCTCACGATGAGCGCAAGCCTCCTGGCGCTTCTGCTTTGGATGAGTCGAGTCAGTTCCACCGATTCGCCGCTCCGATCCCGCGAAGGTCATGGTACAACGCCCGGTCGGGCGTCGGCGAATCGGGCTGGAGAATCGGCTCAGCTCTCGGATTTGTCGCGCGTGATCTGCGCGTAGGCGTTGTGCGAGTGAATGGACTCGAAGTTCTCAGAGTCGATCTCGTACCAGGTAATCCGGTCGTCGCCGTCGAGAGAAAGCGCGAGATCGCGGATGATGTCCTCTACGAATTTGGGATTGTCGTAGGCGGCCTCTGTCACGTACTTCTCGTCGGGCCTCTTGAGCACGGCGTAGACCGGGCTGCTGGCGGCTGACTCGAGGATCTCGATCAGATCCTCGACCCAGAGCATGCCGTCAAACTTCACGCGAGCAGAGATCCTGCACCTCTGGTTGTGTGCACCGTACTCGGAGATCTCCTTGGAGCATGGGCACAGACTCGTTGCTGGGGCTGCGACTCCGATGATGAACGACGATGTCTCGTCTGAGCCGTTGCGCTCGCACTCGAAGGTGACCTCGTAGTCCATGAGCCCGGCCATCTCGGTGACAGGCGCTTTCTTGCACATGAAGTAGGTGAACGATGCCTCGAAGTGCGCTGTCTCGGCGTTGAGACGATCGCGGATCGCTTTGGTCACCTCAGGTATCCGGTCTGGAGTGAGCGGCTCGCTCTGGTGGTCGTTGAGTACCTCCAGGAACCGGCTCATGTGTGTGCCCTTCTGGTGATGAGGCAGGGCGACGTACATGTTGATTTTGGCGGTCGTGGTCTGCGTCTTGCCGTCCCGTGTCCTGAGGATCATGGGGTAGGTGACGTCTTTCACGCCGACCTTGTCGATGGCAACCTGCCGCTCGTCCTGCTGTCCCTGGACATCGACGATGGTTCCTGGCTTGTTGGCGGTCTGCATGGGTGTGTACTCGGATTCAAGCCTGCTGTGCGGGCTTGCTGGGTGCGGATCTTGTGCTCTGCAATACCAACTCTCGGGATCGCTCGCTGATTCCGCGTTCGCCGGTTTAGGTTCGTTAGATGCTAGGCGGTTGTGAATCAGCGCGATCGTGCTGCTGCTGAACCACGTTGTCGGTCCACGCGAGGCCGATCGGGATGCCAACGAGTGCCCCAGCGGCCCAATCAAGAGGCGTCAGCCAACCGAGCCTGAAGAGCGTTCGATCGTACACGGCATCGACAACATCGCCCGCGAGCACCTGAGCCGAGAGAGGCCCGAGCACGGCGAGTACCGCGGGGATTGCCACAACCGTCCAGCCAGGGAGTCTGAGAAAGACAAGCCTCGCCGAGGCTGCACCGATGATCCCCGCGACAAAGGCTGCCCCGATGGTCTGCCCTTTCAAAGGTTCGATCGCGATCACCCACGCGGCGGTCCCAGAGAGCGCCAGCCCTGCAACGAGCGCCACGAGAACACCTGTCAACCCCGCTTCTGTCTCGGTGTCGGGGTCATCGATCGAGAACCGTCGAACGACCCATGCGATCCCGCCGATGAGCGCCGCAACCACAACGCCCTCAAGTATCAGCGGCTGAAGCGGAGACTCCCGTGTTACCGCGACGATCGTGTCGAGCCTGCCCGACAGCCACGCGGCCCACGAGAGGACGAGCCCAGCACACACAAAGCCCACGTTCAGCCCTGCTGCTCTGCTCCCGATAGCGCCAGCACCCGCGGCGAACGCAAATGCCAGGATGCCCGAGATCAATCCGATGATTGGGCTTTGCCCGACAAGGAGTGTCGCGTGTGTCCCGCCGTCCTCGCCCCGGAGCGAGCCCACGAGGAGCCCTGCGACCGGACCGATCGCCGCGAAAGCGACTGCGAGCGCGATGAGTCCTCGAAGAGCCCTGGGCATCAGCCCATCATCGGCGCGCAAGGTGCCCCGATCTACAAGTATCAGCGGTTGAGTGCCATGAGCCGGGCGATACGGTCTTCCACCGGGGGGTGTGAGCAGAACAGGGAACTCGCCTTCTGGTGCGAGCGGCGCATCTTCCTGAGCGGGTTGATGATGAACAAGTGAGCCGTGCCCCGGTTGGCGGTGTCGACGA
The DNA here is from genome assembly GCA_009827205.1 of Phycisphaeraceae bacterium. GTDB lineage: Bacteria > Planctomycetota > Phycisphaerae > Phycisphaerales > UBA1924. Next base: position 9,342 of record WUAK01000050.1, read on the forward strand.
GCGGCTCGTCATCGCCCGCGAGCTTCCGCAGAGCGCTCGCAAGCCCCATCGGGTTGCGCGTCAGCTCGACCGCGCCCGCGTCGGCAAGGTACTCACGCTTGCGTGAGTACGCCATCTGGATGAGCTTGGCCAGGAGCGGTGCGATGATCGCCAACAGGATCGCGACGATGAAAACGACGATGTATACCGCCCCGCCGCCCTTGGAGTCGCTGCGTCGACCTGCTCGGGTGTAGAAGGTCATGCGCAGGAATATGTCGCAAGCCATCACGATGAGCCCGACCATGGTTGCCATGAGCAGACTAAACCTGATGTCGTAGTGACGGATGTGCGCCATCTCGTGCGCGATCACGCCCTGCAGTTCGTCGCGGTTGAGCTTCGAGCGGAGCCCGGTGGTGATGGCGACCACGCCGTTCTGGGGGTCACGCCCTGTCGCGAAGGCGTTCATCGCGCTCTCGGGGATGAGATAGACCTTGGGCATGGGCAGGCCCGCGGCGAGGCGCATCTCATCGACAACGTTGAAGAGCTCGGGATCGAGCTCGGGCGTGATCTGCTGCGCGTGGACCATGCGGAGGATTGCGTTGGCGCCCTGGAAGTAGCTCCAGAAGGCGCCCATCACGGCGACCACGAGCGCCACACCCGCGCCGAGCAGGAGCGAAGGCAGGTAGAACGCGGCGTCCCCGAAGACCGAGAGATCAAGACCGAGCACTCTCGTCGGCTTCGCACGCTGAGCGATGTCCTCGGAGCCTTCAACGAACTCGTCGGACATCGCGTCGCGGTCAGCGAGCCTTGCGTAATCGTGTGTCGCAGCCTTGGCTGAGTCGTAGGTCCCCGCACCGACCGGGATGATCACCCCGCCGATGATCGCGCCGATGGCAACGCCCAGCAGGATCATCAAGGCCATGAGCAGCACGCTGTCGCGTTTATTTTTGCGGATCAGGTCGTGGAAGGTGATCGAGCCCGGGTAGGCGCTTGCCTTCTCGCTGATGCGCTTGTCCATCGCGGAGGGCTGCCTCTTGCGGGTCGGGCGCGACTGCTCGCCGCGCGATCCGCCCCCGCGGGCCGGTCTCGGGTGTGGTCGTTTGCCGCTCATGGAGTAAACGCCCGCTCCGGATTACGAGAAGCTGACCTGTGGCGCCGCCTTCTCGGCCTCGGTTTCGATCTCGAAGTAGTCGCGCTTCGCGAAGTTGAACACGCCTGCGACGATGTTGCCCGGGAACTGCTGGCGGTACTCCTCGAAGCGAGCGACAGTGTCGTTGTAGTGCTGGCGCGAGAAGCCGATCTTGTTCTCAGTACTCGTCAGTTCTTCCTGGAGCGACATGAAGTTGGTATTGGCCTTCAGATCGGGGTACGCCTCTGCGACGGCCATGAGTCTGCCGAGCGCCTGGGTCAGCTCGCCCTCGGCCTGTCCCATTTCCTTCGCGCCGGTGTTGGATGCGTCGTGTACCTGAACCGCTTTAGCTCGCGCTGAGATCACCGCATCGAGTGTTTCCTTCTCGTGGCTCGCGTAGCCCTTGACGGTCTCGACGAGGTTTGGGATCAGGTCGTAGCGCCGCTTGAGCTGGACATCGATTTGAGACCAGCCGTTGTCTGCATCAACTCGAAGTCGCACGAGCTTGTTGTACATCGTGATCAGAATGAGAACGAGTAGCACCGCCACGACGGCGAATACGCCCAGGAAGATCCAGAGTCCGGTCATTGAGAAGCCTCCGATAGCCGCGAAGTCGGGGCCGGCGCACACCGACCATCCCCGCGGGCATGGTACCCGAAGGACCGGGGCCGAATCTGAATGGGTACATAGGCCCCCGCCTGCCTTGTTCTTGGGATTCGGGGCGGCTCGGTTCCGTCGCGTGTAGCATCTGATGAGTCCGCAGGAGATATCCGATGGCCAAGCAGAACGACACAACCGCAAGCAGCACACCCGAGCCCGACTTTGGCAGACCCTTTAGGCTCACCGCGGATGACCTCTTCAGCGATCTACTCTGGCCCAAACTCTTCCGTGTGCCGAGGCTTGCGCTCAGGGCGGACCGGATCGGGCTCGCGGTTCTTCTGATCCTGCTGATCGGATTCTTTGACCAGACGCTGGCCGCGATCGCGAATACCGAAGATAACCCGGCTGAGCCCATCGTGGAGATGCTGGCTGCAAGGTTCGCGCAGAGTCAGTCGACGACAGTCGAGATGATCTCCGGTCTCGCTGTCGGCGATGCCCTGCTGGCGGGCTGGGCTGGCACGTGGGGCACGATCACATCGACGTTTGAGGATGCGCCGTGGCGCGCGTCGTTTGTCATCCCCTTCGCGTTCGTGCTCTATGTCATGTTCGCCGTGGGCATCTCACGCATGGCGATCGATGACTTCTCGCGCGGCAAGTCGATGCGCTGGACCGACGGGCTGGTCTGGGCGATCAAGGGCCTCTCCAGCGCGCTGGTCGCGCACCTGATCCCGCTCTTCGTGATCGGGCTGATCACCGTGGTCCTGTTCCTGGGAGGCTGGGTGCTGCTCGGCGTGCCCTTCGTCAACCTCGTCGGGTCAATCTTGTCGATCTTTGGTGTGATTCTCGCGTTCATCGCGGTGCTCCTGCTCATCGGGTTCGGACTCGGGGCCCCGATGCTCTCGCCCGCGATCGCATCGGAAGGATTCGACGGCATCGAGGCGATGCAGCGGATTTACAGCTACGTCTTCACCAAGCCCGCGAGGTTCGCGATCTACTCGATCGTGCTCTTCGTGCAGTTCATCATCGTTGGATCGATCGCCGCGGCTCTGGCCAGCGCGACGCGAGGCTTTGCAAGTTGGGGCATGGGTCTCATGTTCGACTGGACAGGCAACAACGACGGGCTCGCGGTCGCACAGGGTATCGCGACCGAAGAAGTCGGCTTCTCGGGCGAGTGGGCAGCCGATGTCGTGCACCTGATGCTCCGCCTGCCTGCGCTTCTCGTCGGCGGTTTCATGCTCTGCTACTGGATCAGCGGCTGGAGCGTGCAGTACCTCCTCCTGCGTCAGGCAACCGATGGCCAGGACGTCACCGACATCTACGTGCCGGGCGAGATGGAGGCTCGGATCGAGCGGGCGCTCGCCTCGCGCGTCGCGGGCAGCGAGCAGGCTCAGTCAGACGAAGACTGATCGAGCAAGCTCTCTGGAACAGGCAATAGGTCGGCGGGTGTCATCGCCTCGGGCAAATCGTCGAGTGAGACGCTGCTGTTGATCTCGAATTCTCCGACGCGTGTCCGGCAGAGGCTGTCGAGCATCCCGCCCGTGCCGAGGGCTTCACCGATGTCTCGCGCAAGCGAGCGGATGTAGGTTCCCTTGCCGCAGGCGATCCTGAGCTCGAGCAGCGGCCAGTCGTATCCGGTGATCTCGATGCTGTCGATGCGCACGAGGCGAGGCTCGAGTTTGGGCATGTCCTTCGCGTCCTCTGCCTTGCGCGCCAGCGAATACGC
>WUAK01000006.1 GCA_009827205.1 Phycisphaeraceae bacterium
CGTCGTGCCTGCTGACAAATCTCTCGATATGTTCGGCTGTCTCCTTTGGCTCAAACATCGGCATGAAGTGATCATGCGGCGTCATGATCAGTGTGCTCGTGGGGATCAGCTCGTGGTGGTGCTCCGCTGCCCAGTCTGAGGTGAGGAAGTCGTTCCTGCCGTGCAGGATCAGCACGGGCTGCTCGATGGAGCGCATGATGTTCTCGAGGGGCCGCTGGTCGGTGTCGCTAAAATTTCGGATAAAGGATTCGCGTTCGTCTAAGGGGATAAGTGCAAATGGAGGGATCACTCTCGGTGCCCAAACAAACGCAATCTTGCCCAGTGCATACTTTGAATGTTCAAAGAAGTAGCTGCCTGAACCTTCGGTTCGCTGAGAGCCAACCGCGGCAAGCAGTGTCAATGAAGAAACTCGTTCTGGCGATTGCTCCACCATCCTCAAGCCAACGGCGCCCGCGTTAGACCAGCCCACAACGTGGGCTCTTTCAATCTTCAATTCATCAAGAACAGCAACGACGTACTCCGCGAATGTTTCGCTTGACAGGTTCTCGAATTGACGAGATCGAGGTCCTCCCATCGCAGCGAACCCTGGCATATCAAACCAGATCGTGCGTCTACCGAGTGATGAGAGCTCGGGTGCCAGATCGTTGAAACCGATTGAGGATCCTGGAGTGCCGTGCAGTAGTACAACCGGGGGTGAGTCGTCTGTCGGATCTGGGTTAAGTTCAAGATATGGAATGTCTGTGAGTTCGGACGTGAGTGCGCGCACCTTCTCGGCCGGGATCTTGTCGATCGTGGCTGCGCCGTTGTCGATCTCCATCTGCTGTAGCACTCTGTAGCGGAAGTGCCACGAGTCGTTCTCCAGGACGAGGGACAGTACGAGCAGAAATACATATATCGCAATGGTCGTTTTGGGGCGATTCTTGATCCAGTTGAGGATTCGCTTCAAGGCTCAGCCCGTCTTCCCCGTGGTGATGTTCACCATCTTGCGCCCGCGGATGTGCTGCGTGCCTAGCTGGCCGCAGGCGGCCATCTGATCGCGGCCCTTGGTCCTGCGTCTCTTGGTAAACACGCCCCCGGCTTTCACGCGGGCCGCGAATCGCTCGACGTCGGCTTCCTCCGGTGCGGGCCAGGGCGAGTCGCGGCGGGGGTTGTAGGGGATGATGTTCACCGCGCAGTGCAAGGGGCGAACAAACTCGACCAGTTCGTCCGCGTGCTCGTCGGCGTCGTTCACGCCCGGGATCAGGACGTACTCGATCATGATCGGCACGTTGCCCGACCGCGGGAAGTCGATCAGGACCTCCTGCAACTCAGCCATGTTCCACTTGCGGTTGATGGGCATGATCTCGTTGCGCACGCTGTCGTTGGGTGCGTTGACGCTGATCGCGATCCCGAGCCTGCGCCAGCCTTCCTTGGTGCACTGCTCGCGCAGCTTCCAGAGCCCGTCGACCCGTCCGACTGTGCTGATCGTGATGTTGCGGGGCGAGATCGCCGGCCCGTTGTTGTCGGTCAGCACGCTGATCGCCTGCAGCACGTTGTCGAGGTTGTCTAGGGGCTCGCCCATGCCCATGAACACGATGTTCTTGATCGTCTTGCCCTCGGGCCTGCAGTGCTCGTATTCCGCGGTGAACCACTGCGCGACGATCTCGTCGGCGGTCAGGTTCCGCACGAGCCCCATCTGCGCGGTCTCGCAGAACTCGCAGCCCATCGCGCACCCGACCTGGCTCGACACGCAGAGCGTGTGCGTGAGCCGACCAGTGCTGCCCAGCATCGGGATGACCACGCTCTCGACGGGGAGCATCCGGCCCTCCTCGTGCGCCCTCTTCTCGGCGTGGCTGGCGCCCTCGGCTCTGGCCGGGATCTCGGTCAGCACCTTGACCGTCTCGCCCTCGGCCTCGGGCCCGGGCGAGCGCTGGATGCCAACGACCGGCAAACCGGCGTTCTGGCTCCGGAATGGTTCAGGCAAGCCGCTCGGGTCGGCTTCGCGCATCAGCTTCTTGTATACAACCCGCGCCTGAGGCTTCCCGCCCGGTATACCAGCGCATACAGCGGCCCATTCATCGCACGTCTGCGAAAACGGGTGCGGAAAAGTATGAACCTCTGCGTCCGGCATGCCGAACGGTATGTCATATGAGAACTTCATGGTTCCATAATGCACGCAAAAGACGCTATCATTGAGGCGTTCCGCCCGTGTCGGGGGCGGGAAATTGGAGAGTCCGATATGTCTCTTACTCGTCGTAGCAGCGGTTTCACGCTTATTGAGCTTCTCGTTGTCATCGCGATCATCGCGCTCCTCATCGGCATCCTGCTGCCGGCGCTCGGCAAGGCACGCGCCTCGGCGCAGTCCACCATCTGCCAGACACGCCTGCGCCAGATCGGACTTGCCACACAGCTGTATGCGAACGACAACAAGGGACAGATCTGGGACGCGTACTACTGGAACCGAATCGGTGACGAGGACGGCGAGCCCGGGTTCAGCGAGGGCGAGATCACCGCGGGCGCGCTCTACGACTACGTCGACGACGTCGACGAGATCGCGGAGTGCCCGACCAACAAGCGCCGCTCTGTTGACGGCCGCGATTACACGACCACCGACATCACCGACGAAGATGCGCAGGTCGACTTCGATTTCACGTTCTTCGAGGGCACGCAGGGCGCCCGCGTCGACAAGGTCTGGAACGTCTGGAGGCTCGATCGCTCCGATGGAAGCACAGACGAAGCGCCCGACTTCATCGCTCCGTTTGTTCGCGAGCGCAGGCTCCCGACAGAGCTCAAGTTCCGCACGCTCCCGATCTTCGCCGAGGAGAGCTCGTTCCAGTTCAACGGTGTCGAGCAGGGTGGTGACATCAGCTTTGATGGGCGCTGGGCCAACAATGATCAGCTGACCAAGCGTCACGACGGCAAGGGCTACATGCTCATGATCGACGGTGTCGTCGAAGGCTTCGATTTCCCGGATGGACCGAACGAGGAAGCCGTAGAGCCCGAAGACTTCCGTTCCAACGACATCTACATCAAGACCAAGGATGACTCAGGAACCAGGATCCAGTGGGACAACCTCTGGGAGCAGGGCGACAACCGCTCAATCCTGCCCTACGGCTGGGTCAATAAGGCCCGCTGATCGGGTTCCTTCGGCAGCCTGACATCTCGGCGATCGGTACAAGGGCGACCTAGCATCGCTGTCCGTACGCACCCGTGCCAGGAGCCGAGAAGATGTCGTGGATCCGTGTCGATCAAGCGCTCGCCAAGTCACCAGGAGAGGCCGTCACCCTCAAGGGCTGGGTCCGCACCCGCCGGGACTCCAAGGCCGGGCTGAGCTTCATCAATCTCCACGACGGCACGTGCCAGGACCCGATCCAGGTCGTCGCGCCCAGCGACCTTGCCAACTACGAATCCGAGGTCCAGAAGCTCACCACGGGCTGCGCGATCGAGGTGGACGGCGAGCTCGTCGAGTCCAAGGGCAAGGGCCAGTCCGTCGAAGTCAAGGCCAGCCAGATCCGCGTCGTCGGATGGGTCGAGGACCCGGACACCTACCCCGCCAGCGCCAAGCGGCACACGTTCGAGTACCTGCGCGAGGTCGCTCACCTGCGCCCAAGGACCAACACGTTCGGAGCCGTCGCGCGCGTGCGCCACGCGCTGTCGCTCGCGGTGCACCGGTTCTTCGACGAGCGCGAGTTCTACTACGTGCACACGCCGATCATCACGGCCAACGACTGCGAGGGCGCCGGGCAGATGTTCCGTGTCTCCACGCTTGACGCGATGAACCCGCCGCGCAACGACGCGGGCGATGTGGACTTCAACGAGGACTTCTTCGGCAAGGAAGCGCACCTGACCGTGTCGGGCCAGCTCTCGGTCGAGACGTACTGCTGCGCCTTGTCGCGGGTGTACACGTTCGGGCCGACCTTCCGCGCCGAGAACAGCAACACGAGCCGGCACCTGTCCGAATTCTGGATGATCGAGCCCGAGATCGCGTTCGCGGACCTCGCCGACAACGCGCAGCTCGCCGAGGACATGCTCAAGTTCGTGTTCAAGGACCTGCTCGAACGCCGCGCCGACGACATGGCTTTCTTCGACAAGCGCATCCAGCCCGGGCTCATCGACAACCTGACGCACATCATCGAGAGCGACTTCCTGCGTCTGCCCTACACCGAGGCGATCGATGTGCTGAAGAAATCGGGCAAGAAGTTCGAATTCCCCGTCGAGTGGGGGACCGACCTGCAGTCCGAGCACGAGCGGTACCTGACCGAGGAGCACTACAAGCGTCCGGTGATCCTGACGGACTACCCGAAGGACATCAAGGCGTTCTACATGAGGCTCAACGACGACGAGAAGACCGTCGCCGCGATGGATGTCCTTGTGCCGGGCATCGGCGAGATCATCGGCGGCTCCCAGCGCGAGGAGCGGCTCGACGTGCTCGACCGCCGGATCGACGAGATGGGCCTGCCCAAGGACGAGTACTGGTGGTACCGCGACCTCCGCCGCTACGGCACGGTCCCCCACGCGGGCTTCGGTCTCGGTTTCGAGCGGCTCGTCCAGTTCTCAACGGGCATGGGCAACATCCGCGACGTGATCCCCTTCCCGAGGGCGCCCAAGCAGGCTGAGTTCTAAACCTAACGATCTAAACTGAGTTCCATGGGCCTCGGCGAATGTCGGGGCCCTTTTCTTACGGATCGTCCGGACTGAAAAGTCACATGCAAGAGCGACATGCGCAACTGTTATTGACAATTATTTGCCAATAATATATCGTTCTCTTCACAGTTTGTGTTAGGGCCTCATTCCGCAGACTCATGCCGCGCGCAGGAGACTCATGTGATTGACACAATTTCAAGGCTCATCGGCAGGAAAGAGCGCCTGCCCGTGACCGTGCTCTCGGGCTTTCTGGGCTCGGGCAAGACCACGCTGCTCAATCACGTGCTGCGGAACCGCGAAGGACTCCGCGTCGCGGTCATCGTCAACGACATGAGCGAGGTCAACATCGACGCCGAGTTGGTCAAGCAAGGCGGCGCAAGCCTAGACCGGGTCGAGGAAGAGCTCGTCGAGATGTCCAACGGGTGCATCTGCTGCACGCTGCGCGACGATCTGCTCAAGGCGGTCTCACGCCTGGCCCGCGAGGGCAAGTTCGATTACCTGCTCATCGAGTCGACCGGGATCTCCGAGCCCCTTCCCGTCGCGCAGACGTTCACGTTCGAGGACGAGGACGGTCGCTCGCTCGCAAAGCTGTCCGAGCTCGACACGATGGTCACGGTCGTCGACGCGTCCACGTTCCGGTCCGAGTTCAACACGTACGACGGGTTGGCAGATCGGCAGATGGGCCTGTCCGACGAGGACGAGCGCTCGATCGCGGACCTGCTGACGGATCAGGTGGAGTTCGCCGACGTCATCCTCGTCAACAAGTGCGACATCGTCGACGAGGAAGAGTTGCGTCACGTCGAAGCCATGATCCGTTCGCTCAACGCAGATGCCAAGCTCATCCGAACCGTCAACTCCAAGGTCGATCTGTCGGAGATCATCGGGACGAACCGGTTTGATATGCAGGCCGCGATGAGCTCGCCCCAGTGGCTAAAGGAACTCAACGAAGAGCACACGCCGGAGACCGAGGAGTACGGCATATCAAGCTTCGTCTACCGCGCGCGGCGCCCGTTCCACCCGCATCGGCTCTACGACATGGTGACAGGTGGTTTCCTCAAGACGACCCGCTCGAAAGGTTTCTGCTGGCTCGCCACCAAGCACGACTTCGCGGCGATATGGTCGCAGGCGGGGGGCTCGTTCCGCATCGAGCCCGCCGGGCGATGGTGGGCCGTCGCCTCGAAAGACCGATGGCCCGAGGACGACGAGTCAAGAAAGTGGATCGAATCGAAGTGGGAAGAGCCGTTCGGCGACAGACGCCAGGAAGTGGTCATGATCGGCGTCAAGCTGGACGAGTCATACACCCGTTCGCTCTTGGACAGCTGCCTGCTCACGGACGAAGAAATCGCGATGGGCCCCGATGCGTGGAGCGCCTGGCCCGACCCGTTCCCGGAGTGGGTCTTCCAAACCGCCGAGACCGGGTGAGCATGCGTTTAACCGAGTAGCTTGAAACTACGACACTCTTAGAGCTGCCAGAGCCCGTGCTCGATGCCGCCAAGGATGTAGATCGAGAACATGCCCTGTCCGGGGATTTCCATCGGCGGTATGGCAATCGTCGCGCCCGCTTCCTCGGCTGCCTCAACAGAGGCCTTGATGTCATCAACGAGTATGTAGGGCCGGACCACAGGGGTTTCCGTGGCGCGCATGGGTGCCCGCACGCCGATACGCCCGCCGCTGGTCAGATCCGCGGTGCGTGCGTTTCCGAATTCAGGGATCGGATCGCCGAACTCAACGCCGTGAGCGTTGCCGAGCGCTTCGCAGGTCTCGTCCACCATGGGCGTGACGATTTCCAGATACTGCACGGTCATGCCTTCGCTCGAGGGTGAAGCCTGGTCTGGGGATCCTGCCTCGGTGACCTGCTGCTTCATATCTGATTCAGGCTGATACCCGGTCGCGGCACTCACGATCACGAGTGACACGACGCACGCAACTCCGATTCCGATGTGTGATAGCTTCATGACTGTCCTTTCTCCTGTGCGATCTGGATCAGGTTGCCGCACGTGTCGTCGAGAACCGCAGTAATCACAGTCCCGTGGTCAACCGGGGGCTGGGTAAACCGCACACCGAGCGATTCGAGCCGCTTGTGCTCCTCTTCAATGTCATCGACCGCGAACGAGGTGAACGGGATCCCGTCTTCAACCATCGCGGCCTTGAACGTCTTCGCCGCGGGATGCACATCGGGCTCAAGCCCGACCACCGCCCCATCAGGATCTTCCGGCGATACAACCGTGATCCAGCTGTGCTCACCAAGATCGATGTTGTGCTTGGTCTGAAACCCAAGGACCTCGGTATAGAACTTGAGTGCCTTCGCCTGGTCGTCAACCATCACGCTGCAGCCGCTGATCCTCATTTGATGAGCTCCTCTACCGTTTGGCGGGCCAACGCTCCGCGATCGCACTGAGTGGTTCGCCGTCGAACCAGTGAAACTTGCACCGGCCTTCCTTCTTCGCGATGACCAGCCCCGCTGCCTCCAGCACCTCGAGGTGCTGAGAGATCGCCTGCCGTGATGAGCCGATGCCGTGCTTCATCGTCAACCGGCCGCACAGCTCAAACAGCGTCTGGCCATCCCGCTCGACGAGCTCGTCAAGAATGGCTCTTCTCGTCGGGTCGGAGATTGCTCGATACAGGTCATCCATGAACCACTCGGTTCATGATATGCAAGTCATTGCTTGCATGTCAAGGACTTTCTTTGTAGAGTGTTTTTGAACTCCTTTGTGCTTTCATCCCTGAGGTGCCTTGGTCAGTGACACATCAGTGAGGAGCCAGTCACCAGAGGCTGGCATCGTCGACGCACGAGTGCTTGGACATTTCTCAGTGGGCATGAGCGACGAACGAAAGTAACTTCAATCATGCCCTCCTTTGGTGTACGGAGTAGTCTGTTGCGATGAAGATCAGGGCTGCTACTCCTGATGATCACGATGCCATCAATGAGGTCATTCTCGATGCGTTCGATTCGTCGGAAAGGGCGGTCGTTGCAAAGGTAGCGTTTGATCTCATCGGGGATGCGACCGCCCAGCCCGTGTTGGCTCTCGTCGCTGAACATTCCGGCAAAGTTGGTGGAATGATTTTGTTCAGCAGAGTATGGGTCGAGGAACAGGCAGCGTGTTCTTGTTTCATACTCTGCCCCCTCGGAGTGCACCCCGCTGAGCAGGGTCACGGAATCGGAGGCAGGCTCATCGAGGAGGGTGTTCAGAGGCTTCAATCTCTCGGAGCGGATCTGCTATTTGTACTAGGCGATCCCAAGTACTACGGCAATCATGGTTTCTCGGCGGATCACAACTATGAACCGCCGTATCCGCTGGCGTATCCGGAAGCCTGGATGGTCCGTCGGCTCAATGTGAACGAGCACTTTGGAAGGGGTGGGAAGGTACGGTGTTCCCGCTCACTTGAGAGTGAAGAACTTTGGTGACTCGAAAGCACATGTGCCACTTCGGTCGCGTGCAGTTGTAGAATGCTGCGATGATCACCGAACTCACCGCCGCCGCCGTCGTCTCCAGCACAATCGCCTTCGCCGAGCCAACGCTCAGCGAGGATCTCTCCGTCACGCTCGACGCGATGGCTTCAAGCGCCCTCGCCGCGGACCGGGAGGCTTATCTCGAGCATGTCTGGGACGGCGAGAAGACCCTGCACCAGGAGCAGTGGGCATGGGCGAAAGACCTCGCCAGGATCGCGCCCGATGTCTTGAGGTTCGAGCTCGTGGGCGAGCCCGCGATCGTTGACGGCGAGGCACACGCTGACATCAAGATCACGTGGAACACCGAGAACTGGGAGAGCCACGACAGGACGATCGATGTCCCCGTGCGATTTATAGAAGACAATGGCAAGTGGCTCTACGCGGGGCGGCAATGGGCCGAACTCGAGGGCGATGGTGTGCGAGTGCTCTACGCGGACGGGCTTGGGGAGTCGGCAATCCGCGCACTGGATATCTGGCCTGAGATCAAGCAGAATGTTGAAGAGGGATTCAAGCGCACGCTCGATCATCCGCAGGTCATCAAGATGTACACCTCGATGCCCGAGCTCCAGTTCTCGATCTTCCCAGCGTACGTCGAGCCGCTCGGCGGTTGGAACGAGCCCATGGAATCGATCAAGCTTGTCGGGTTCGATTTCTCGGCGGGTCATCTCCGCGCGGTGCTCGGCCACGAGTACGCGCACGCGCTGACGTTCAGCATCCCGCCAGAAGAGATAGCCGTCGAGCGGGCGCACGCGGTGCCCTGGTGGGTGCACGAAGGGATCGCCGAGCTTGCGACGCAGGGGTTCACGCCCAACCGGGGCCGGGCGCAGATGGCGGTCGAGCACTGGCACCGCCGGGGCGAGCTGCAGGCGTGGGAGGATCTGTCGGACTTCTACACCGTCGATCCTTCTCACTACGGCCAGGTCTACGTGCAGGGCCGACACATGGTCTCGTATGTCAACGACACCTTCGGCGACGACGCACGCATCGAGTGGATCGAGTCAATGATGATGGGCGCTACGCTCGAAGACGCTTCTGAACAATCGCTCGGCAAGGCGTGGTCTGAGATCGATGCCGACTGGCGCACGTTGGTTTCCGAGGCGGTCGAGGAGCGTGATCGCGCCCGCGCTGCGGAAGAAGTAAAGCAAGAGCAAGAATCTGATGCGGACTCGAATCAGGGCACAAAGAAAGAGAGCGCCGATCCGAGCAAGGGCGGCTGAGCCAGTATCGTCGTGATCGAGTCTTAGTCGATCGGTTCGGGCTCGACCTGCGCGGTCGTCTCGCCGCCAACTAGATCGACATCGGGCTCGGCGGATGTGCCCGGGGCCGGGCTTCTGCCAATCAGCATGAACATCCAGACCGCGATCGCGTTGAAGAGCGTGACCGCTGCGATCCAGCCCGCGACGTCTCGTACATGCGCGGGCTTCTCGTCAAAGGGCTTGTTGACCTTTTCAACGGCGATCACACCGATGTTCTGAGCATGAGCGAGTGTGAGCGCTGCGAGCCTCGGAAGCTTCGTGTCGGGTTTGACCTCGATTGTCCGTTTTTCTCTGGGCTGCTTCGCCGCCTTCTGCTTCTTGGGCTTCGCCTCAGCGGGCGCGGGCTCAGATTCGGGCACGCCCTCAGTGGCGTTTCCGGTTTCGGCAGCCTTTGCCTGGGGAGCTTCTTCAGCGGCGGGTTCCGTCACAGGACCTGAAGCAGTCTCTGGCTTCTGTGGTGCGCCTTCATCGTTGTTGGCTATAGGTTCCGATGGTGCCGCTTCGGCTTGTTCTGTTGATCTTGGAGGCATGCCTTCAGTGAGCACATCTTCGACGTCGTCGAATTCGCCTTCGAGATCGTCGGCGCCGCCGTACGCATCGACTTCGGATTCTCCTTGCTTGGGCTGTTCCGGGGCGGGTGTTTCACCGGCTTCGAGCACATCGGCACCGTCGTCGAAATCACCGTCCAGCTCGTCGTCGCTATCAGCGGCCTGCGAATCTGATTCGCTCGTGGGCTTAGGAGTCTCTGCAGGTTTCATCCCTGCTTCGAGTATGTCCTCACCGTCGTCGAAATCGCCGTCGAGCATCTCGTCTGCAAGCTCGGAAAGCTCCGCATCGACGATATCGACCGCGGATTTCTCCTGAGTTTCAGTTGCCAACTGATCGCCCGAAGATTCTTCGGCGGCTGCCTCCTCGAGCATGCCCTCGACCTGCTCGTCGAGTGTGCCTTGCTCCGAGGCCACGCCCTCTGTTTCTGCCGAGTCGTCTTCGGTCTCAGACTGGCGTTCAGGTTCGGGCCCGGGTGTTGCGAGGGCCTCGTCGGGCGACAACGCCGAGGCGATGCCCAGCTGCTCGTCGAACTGCTCGTCGGTGAGTTCCGCCTGTGCGACCTGTTCCCTGAGCTTCTCTGTGGCATCGCCCATCTCGTTGACGAGTTGGTCGATGCGCTCCTCGAGCTTCTCGTTGGCCGGGTTTTGAGTCTGATCGGGCATCGTGCGGCTGGCCTCGGCCCCATGATCGGCGGGAACCTCTTCCCACTCAAGGGATACCGGACCACTCGAACCAGATTCAGGTGCTAGTCTCGAAGAACGCATGCACCGCATCTTTTACCAGTTCGAGGGGGCAACGCCAGCCCCGGGCGATGAAGTCCGCATAATTGGCGAAGAAGCCCGCCATGCCCTCAGAGTGAAAAGGCTCGAAACCGGGCACAGGCTCGACGTTATTGACGGGTCCGGCACACTCGCACACGCCTCGATCCTCGGATCAGAAAAGCTCGGCAAGCGCGATGGCTGGGCACTCTTACTCAGGATCGAGAGCGTCCAAGAAGCTCCACGGATCACCCCGCACATCGATGTCAGATCCGCTGTGCCCAAGGGCCCGAGGCTTGAATCGATGGTGGATGCCCTCAGCCAGGTCGGTGCTGCGACGTGGGGGCCTCTGATATCAGAGAGAGCCGTCGTCGATCCGCGAGAGGGCAAGCTTTCACGACTCGAGAGGGTGGTCGAGGAATCGGCGAAGCAGTGCGGCCGGGCCTGGCTCATGGAGATCGCGCCCCGCACATTTATCGATGACCTGCAAGAGCTGGGCGAGAATCTCATCGTCGCCGACGCCTCGGGCGGGCCCTACGAGCCGAGCGGCATCGACTCCATCACCCTCGCGGTCGGGCCCGAAGGAGGCTGGTCAGCGAGCGAACTGGACAAGCTGCGACAAAGCGGAGCACGCGTGTGCGCGTTCGGGACGCACGCGATGCGCATCGAGACCGCCGTGGTCTCCGCGTGCGCGATTATGCTCGACACCGAGCAGCGGGACCGGGCGGTCCCCGGTACACCCGGTCGGGAGGACACACCATGAAACGGATTCTGTCAGCCGCGCTCGCCTCTGTCCTGTGCCTTGGAGCTTCGGCGCAAGACTCGCTCGACGAACGAGCCGAGCGGGTTGCGGACAGGGCGATCGAGTTTCTGCGTACCCAGCAGCATGAGTCGGGCGGTTGGGCCTTGCGCGACGAGGGACCAAACTTCCCCGCGATCACCGGTCTCGTCATCACGGGCATGCTGCTCGATCCAGAGATCAACACGGGCGATGAGGATGTCGCAGCCGGCCTCGGTTACATCCTGAGCCACCGCCAGGACGACGGCGGGATCTACGACCGGGTGCTGGCCAGCTACAACACCGCGATCTGCCTCTCGGCGCTCGCGCTGGCGCGTGACGAGTTGCCAGAAGCAGAACAGAGCGTCGAGCCCGCTGTCGCGTTTCTGCGCGAGCTGCAGTGGGGCGGGAGCGCGAGTCCGCCCGCTGCGCTGCAGGACGAGGTGCAACCCGTCGCACGCGAGCACCCGTTCTTCGGCGGGGTGGGGTACGGAAACAGCAGCAGGCCCGACAACTCGAACCTGAACTTCTGGCTACAGGCTCTGCAGGACGCGGGCGTGCCTGGCGATGACCCGGCAGTGCAGCGGGCTCTCGTGTTCCTCGAACGCACGCAGATGAATGAGGCAACCAACCCGATGCCCTACGCCGACGGTTCGTCCCAAGGCGGATTCATCTACGCCACCAGCCCCTCATCCGATGAGAACGAACTCGGGATCGGTGAGTCAAAGGCGGGCACGATCACGGAAACCACAACCTCGGGTGACGAGGTCAGCAGACTCCGCGCGTACGGCTCGATGACCTACGCGGGGTTCAAGAGCTACGTGTTCGCGGAGCTGGAACGATCTGACCCGCGCGTGATCGCAGCTAGGAAGTGGATCGCCCAGAACTACACGCTCGAAGAGAACCCGGGCATCGGCACCGAGGGGTACTACTACTTCATCCTCGTTTTCGGGCGCGCCATGAACGAGTGGGGCGA
Organism: Phycisphaeraceae bacterium; assembly: GCA_009827205.1. Classification (GTDB taxonomy): domain Bacteria; phylum Planctomycetota; class Phycisphaerae; order Phycisphaerales; family UBA1924. The sequence continues at coordinate 12,392 of WUAK01000006.1, forward strand.
GAAATACATCGACGTACAGGTCGAGGACATGATGCTCAGACGTGACTGGGTCGAGGACCTCGTGACACAGCTCGAATCCCTCCAGCAGCCCGACGGGTCGTTCAAGATCGTTGACGACCGCTGGATGGAGGCGGACCCCGTCCTCGTGACGTCGTACAGCCTGATCTCCCTCCAGAACGCGCGCGAGGCACTACGATCGAGGCAATAACTCCCGCTCACAGCCTTCCCGATCTGCAAGGAGCATCCATTTGAGCAAGCACCCAGAGCACTACATCGCACTCTCAGATCTAGCGCGCAAGGCGTCGCATCTCAGGTCAGTCGCGGCCCTTCTGGGCTGGGATCAGGAAACCTACATGCCCGCGGGCGGTGCCAATGCGCGTGCCGAGCAGGTCGCGCTGATGGCTGGGCTCCAGCACGAGATGCTAACCGACAAAAAGCTTGGCGATCTCATCGAGTCATGCGCAGCCGATACTTCGCTCACGAGCGGAGATACTCCCGAATCCGCGAATATCCGCGAGATGCGCAAGGACTTTAACAAGCGTACCAAGCTCCCGGGCGAGCTCGTTTCGGCGCTCGCCGAGGCGACGAGCCGCGCTCAGCACGCCTGGAAGGATGCCCGCGAGAAAGGCGACTTCGGCGCCTTCAAACCCTGGCTCGATAAGGTGCTCGAGCTCACGCGCGAGAAAGCGCAGTGCCTCTCCGACGGCAAGGGCGAGCTCTACGACGCGCTCATCGACGACTACGAGCCCGATGCGAAAGCAAGCGAGATCGAGGCGATCTTCACCCCTCTCAAAGATCAGATCTCGAATCTTGTTCTCGACATCAAAGAGAACGGCAAGGCGCCCAACCGCGAAGTACTCAACCGCCCGATCAAACCTGTGAAGCAGGAAGCGTTCGGCAAGTTCGTCGCCGAGGCGTGCGGCTTTGATTTCTCGCGGGGCAGACTCGACATCACGACGCACCCGTTCTGCGAGGGCGTCGGACCGGGCGACACGCGCATGACCACGCGCTACCGCGAGGCGAGCTGGACTGATTCTCTCTTCGGCATCATGCACGAGATGGGTCACGGCCTCTACGAACAAGGGCTCCCCCTCGGCGCGCCGCACGGTCAGAGTGATCTGCCCGACCAGACGGGCCTCCCCTGCGGCGAGGCGGTCAGCCTCGGCATCCACGAGAGCCAGAGCCGACTCTGGGAGAACGCGGTCGGATGCAGCCTGCCCTTCTGGAAGTGGGCGCTGCCTCACGCAAAGGAGCACCTCGGGTCTGTCATCGAGGACCAGACTCCCGAATCGATGGCCAGCGCAATCACCACCGCCGAGCCCTCGCTGATTCGGGTCGAGGCCGACGAGGGCACGTACAACCTGCACATCATGATCCGCTTCGAACTCGAGCGTGCGCTGCTTGCGGGTGATCTCGACACCGCCGATCTCCCCGCCGCGTGGAACGACGCGTACAAAACCTACTTAGGCCTCGACGTCCCGAGCGACAAGGAAGGCGTCCTCCAGGACGTGCACTGGTCGTTCGGTCTGATCGGGTACTTCCCGACATACACGCTGGGCAATCTGTACGCCGCGCAGTTCTGGGCAACGGTCCACGAGGAGAACCCGAGCCTCGACGATCAGATCGCCTCGGGCGACTTTGCGCCTCTGCTGATGTGGTTCCGCGAGCGCATCCACCAGCACGGCAGACGCTACACACCCGCGCAGCTCTGCGAGAAGGCAACGGGCAAACCGCTCAGCGCCGAGCCGCTCGTGAAATACCTCAAGGACAAGCTCTACCCCGTGTACGGCATGTAATCAGAGTCCCGACTCTCGGTCGAGCTCCTCAATCAACGCATCGGCAAGGTACTCGTACTGCTCGATGGTGTTGTACACCTGCGCACTCAGGCGGATGTACCGTTTGCCGTCAAACGGTTTGCCGAGGTACGCGCTCGGAACCCAGACGGGAACCTGAACACCGTGCCGTTTGACGAGAGCGTCCTGCAGCGCGTTCGAGTAGATCGTGGGCCGATTCGCGACCGCATCAAGCCTGTTTGAGGGAACATCCGGCAAGGGAACGGTCGCTAGCGGCCCGATGACCTCTTCCGTCGTAGGGATGTGCGTTCCGAGCTTGCTGACCAGTGCATCCCTGCCCGCCAGCACGAGATCGTGGTTGTGCGCTGTGATCTCATTCCAACTCCGCTGGGCTGCAAGAGGGACGAGTTCGACGGCATCGGCAATCGCGAGCCGCGCAGTCGGATCGTCGGTTCCGATGTAGTCAAACTCGAGATTGAACTTGCTGCGTTTCTTCGTGCCCTCGGGCGCGTTGGCAAAGTTCGAGAGCGCAAGAGGTCTAAACCCATGCTGGTGCTCGGCGCGAACATGCAGCAGCGCCGAGCCTTTGGGCGAGCAGAGCCACTTGTGACAGTTCGAAGTCAGGAACGTGGCGCCAAGATCATCGACATCGAAATCGATCGCGCCAGGTCCATGCGCAGCATCAAGGAGCGTTGCGACCCCTCGCTCGCGCAGTGCTGCGCATATGCGCTTAGCTGGCATGACCAGTCCGGTCGGGCTTGTGATGAGACTGAACATGCAGAGCCTTGTCCGCTTGGTGACAGCATCCATGATGATCTGGTAGAGCAGATCGCCCGACACGGGTTCATCACTGTCGAGCCAGGGCATCGCTGGGCTGATGACCGTCGCGCCAACCCGCTCGGCTGCGCGGCGGACAATGTTCTGACACGCCGGGTACTCGTGCTCGTTGATCAGAATCTCATCGCCCGGCCCGAGAGGCCTGCCGTCCGCGAGTCCGATGCCCGCAAGCGTGTTGTCGAGCACCGTCGCCACGCACTGCGTCGCGTTGGGCAGGAAGACGTAGTCCTCAGGCCGCCCGCCGATGACACGTGTGATCGCGTTTCGGCTCCGATCTGTGAGATCAAAGAGGTCTTGGCAATAGAACCGGACGGGTTCTCGCTCGATCCTGTCCCGCATCGCCTGCTGTGCCTCGACTACTGAGACAGGACACGCGCCGAATGAGCCGTGGTTCAAAAAAACGATGTCAGGGTCGAGCCTCCAGTTCGAGGCGACCGGTGACGGCTTTGGTCTGGTGGTGTTCACGCGTAAAGCGTATCAGCATCGAGTGGGCGAGCGAATAGAGAAACCGGATCAGGCCAGCACGTCGAGTTTGGAGCCTGCGCCGAGCGTTGCCGCGGCGTTCTGATCGGAGGGGTTCGTGTAAAACCTCATCGCGGCGTTGCCTTGGACGGTCGGGGCGTGCTGTGTCGGGGCCTCAGTCTTTGCTGCAGGCGAAACGACACGAGCAGCGATCAGCCGCTCGACGCTGTCAGCTGCGACAGCTTTCTGCACCTGCTGCGACTTGGAAACACTCGAGAGCTCGGCCGTATCAGCGCGGTCCGCGATGCGGAGCCTAGCCGAGGGATCGATCAACTTGGGACTACGCGCCGGCGCTGTGTTCTGCGTCGTTGGCTGCGCGTGCTGTGTGAAGCTGATCCGGTCCATCAATCCTCCGAGAACTAGTTTACCCGGTTCGTCGGCCATCGGATGATTGTCTCGAGTTCCATCAACGTCCGTTTCGGTTTATTGCCGATGAGATCGGTGTTCTGGCGCACAAGAAAGGCCCCGCCCACAGATGGACGGGGCCCTATGTATGTACCAGAAGGCTCCGATCAGTCTTCGTCGCCGTGGCCCTTGAACTGTGCAACGACCTCCGCCTGGATGTTGGGCGGTGTCTGCTCCGCATGGCTGAAGTCCATCGTGTACGAGCCGGACCCGGCTGTGATGCTCTTGAGCTGCGTCGAGTAGTTCTGAAGCTCGGCGAGCGGAGCCTGCGCCTTCACGATGACGGTGTCGGCGCTGATCATCTCCGTATCCTCGACCCGGCCCCGTTTCGTGGACAGGTCACCTGCGATATCACCCATGTACGAGTTGGGGATCGTGACTTCAAGGTGTACGAAAGGCTCGAGCAGGATGGGCTTGGCCTTCTGCACCGCGTCGATGAACGCGCGCTTGCCTGCCTTGATGAACGCAACCTCCTTCGAGTCAACCGCGTGGAACTTGCCGTCGTACACCTCGACCTTGACGCCCGTCATCGGGTAGCCCGCGACAGCGCCGTCGCGGAGCACCTCGCGGATGCCCTTCTCGATGGCCGGGAGATACTGCTTGGGGATTGAGCCGCCAACGGTTGCGTTGACAAACTCAAACGCGGGCTCGTCCGCCGCGGCATCGTCGACATGAAGCGGCTCGACGCGGAGGTAGACCTCGCCGAACTCGCCCGAGCCGCCCGATTGTTTCTTGTGGCGGTGGTGCCCGTCTGCCTTACCGCTGACAGACTCCTTGAATGCGATCTTGGGGATCGACGTCTCGATTTCGACGCCGTACTGATCCTTGAGTTTCTCTTCGATGACTCTCAGGTGCAGCTCGCCCAGCCCTCGCATGACAGTCTGGTTCGTTGCCGCGATACGCTCGACGACGAGGCACGGGTCCTCTTCCATGAGCTTGTGAGTCGCGGGCGCAAACTTCGACTCGTCCTTGTGGTTCTTGAGTTCGACCGCGAGCCCGTACATGGGCTTGGGAAGCGGCAGTTTCTTAAGATGCACCCGGTCGGCATCGTGGTCGCCGTGAAGTACGGAACCGAAGTGAATGTCGTCGATCTTTGCGACCGCGCCGATATCGCCAGGTCCGAGCGCATCGACCTCTACGTTCTCTTTGCCAAGTCGTTTGTACAGGTGAGCGATGCGTACGGGCTTCTTCTGCGCACCGATGTAGACCTCGTCCTTGGGCCGGATCATGCCCTGGTGGACACGGAAAACGCCGAGCTTCCCGATGTGCTTATCGCTGGCAACCTTGAAGACGTGCGCGAGCAGCGGCTTGCCGGCATCGGCTTCGTACCCGTAATCACTCTCGTTGCCCTCGTCGTCCTCGTTCACGAAGGGTCTCGGGTTGCCCTCGAGCGGGCTTGGCATGTAATCAACCATCACGTGCATGAGATCGTCGATGCCAGAGCCCGATTTGGCCGAGCAGAAGCAGATCGGGACCAGGTGTCCCTCTCTCATGCACTGCTCGAACGCGGCGTGAAGCTTCTTCGGATCGAGCTCGCCGCCCTCGAAGTACGTTTCCGTGAGCGATTCATCGACCTCGACGACTTGTTCCTGGATCTGCTGGTGCGCCTCTTCAACGGAGCTGAAGACAGGTTCACCGTTCTCCGCGTGCTCGGCCTCGAACACGTTGATCACGTTCTCTCCGCCGGCTGTCGGCAGGTTGATGGGCAGGCACTCGGAGCCGAACGCGGTGCGTATGCGCTCGACGAGTGCTTCCAGATCGAGGTTGTCTTCGTCTATCTTGTTGATCACGATCGCGCGCGGGAGGTTTCGTTCTTTGGCAACATTGAATATGCGCCGTGTGACGGTCTCGATGCCCTTGCCCGCGTCGATGACGACCATCGCCGTCTCAACACCCGGCAATGCCGCGATCGAGTGACCCAAGAAGTCAGCGAGTCCGGGCGTGTCGAGCAGGTTGACGGTGACCGCCTTGTCCGACATGTGACTCTTGGCGTCGAAGTGGACCATCGTCTGGCGCAGCGAGTGTTCGTGGTGGTGCTCTTCCTCGGACCAGTCACTAACTGTGTTCTTCTCCTCCACGGATCCCATCCGTTGGATGACGCCCGCTGAAAATAACAATCGCTCGGTGAGGGTGGTCTTCCCTGATCCACCGTGTCCAACAAGAGCGATGTTGCGAATTTCAGCAGGCGTACGTTCAGTGGCCATGGCAGCGGCCCTCCTTTCGAGGCAGCTCGCTGACCTTCGTCCATTGACGCACGGGCGGGATGGGCGATGGTGGAGGCCGCGGGCGGCCAACACGTGTTGTGTATGGCGCGCCCTGTGCAACGAGGTCCGGCGTGTGATGCGGGCGCCCACCAAAGCACCCCGCCGAGGCCCGCCCGTAAGGCGCACCTGTCTGGAACCAAACCAGTATACATGATCTTCGCGATTGCGCCGACGCTTTCGAAACGAGATAAACACAATGCGAACCACCTATCCTCTGCCATGACCACCCCGATCACGCGTTTTGCTCCCTCGCCCACCGGACACCTCCACATCGGGGGCGCCAGAACCGCTTTGTTCTGCGCGGCTTACGCCAGGGGACAGTCGGGCAGGTTTGTGCTCCGCATCGAAGACACAGATCAGAAACGCTCCAGCGAAGCCGCCGCCGCGGGCATTCTCGACGACCTCGCCTGGCTCGGGATCTGCTGGGACGACGGTCCCGAAGCCCAGGGCTGCGGCGGGGATGATCGCAACGTCGGCCCGTACTACCAATCCAAGCGTCGAGACATCTACGACCGTTACTTCGACAGGCTCATCCAACTCGGGCTTGCATACCCGGCGTTCGATACACCCGAAGAACTGGGCGAGATGCGCAAAGCCGCGGAGAAAGAGAAAAAGACCTTCATCTATCGGCAGTGCGCCGACTACGACCACGCCTCGGCTCTTGAGCGGGCAAACTCGGAAGAGCATGTGCTGCGCTTCAAGATGCCCGCCGAGGCGGTAACCGTCGACGACGAAGTGCTGGGCAAAGTCGTATTCCCTTACGAAGAACTCGATGACCTCGTCATCCGCAAGCGTGACGGCTTCCCGACGTATCACTTCGCGGTTGTCGTCGATGATCACGAGATGGGTGTCACGCATGTCGTCCGTGGGCAGGAGCACCTGAACAACACGCCGCGCCATGTAGCGATGATGAAAGCGCTCGGCATCGAGCGCCCGAGCTTTGCTCACCTGCCGCTGATCTTCAACCCTGATGGCTCCAAAATGAGTAAGCGTGACAAGGACAAGACCGTCCGCGCCGCGGTGAAGGCGGCGGGCAACATCTCGGAAACCGATGCGGGCGTGACCGCTGGCGAGTTCGCCCGCTGGCAGAAAGACAAGACCGTCCAGCTCCCCCAGCAGAATCTGATCGGGCTCGCAGACAAGCTCGATGTCGTGCTGCCCGAGATCGATGTCGAGGACTTCCGTCGGTCCGGCTACCTGCCTGAGGCGATCGTGAACTACATCGCGCTGCTCGGCTGGAATCCCGGCGAGCGTGACAGCGAGGGCAACGAGATCGAGCGGTTCGACCGCCCCTACCTCAATGAGAAGTTTGCGTTCGACCGCGTCGGCAAGAAAGCCAGCAAATTTGACCGAGAGAAACTCCGCGCGTTCAACTTCGACCTCATCAAGGCCATGGGTCCGGGCGATTTCGTGGATGCATGGCGCACCTGGTGCGAGAGGTACGACACCGGGCTGCTCGAAACACTCGACAGAGAGACCATGCTCATGCTCGCGCCCGCGGTTCAGCAGCGAGCGGTCACGCTCAGCGAGGCCCGAGTACCGATCGGATTCCTCTTCGCCGATACCGACTCGATCGAGTACGACGAGAAGGCGGTCGCCAAGCACGTGAACAAGGGCGAGCCTTCCGGACTCGAGCTCCTCAAGTCCTTCGCACCAGAGATCGCGGGCATCGATCCCTTCACGCCCGATGGGATCGAGGCTTCGCTCGCGTCGTTCTGCGAGTCGAGCAACATCAAGCTCGGCAAGCTCGCACAGCCTATCCGAGTCGCGATGACAGGCAGCGCCGTCAGCCCGCCGCTCGGCGTCACGCTCGCAGCTCTTGGCAAGGACACCGTCCAGGCTCGCGTAACCAGGTTGCTCACAACTCTCGACACATGACCGAGCCCCTGAAACAGTCCGAGATCGAAGCAGCAGAGGCAGCAGAACTGTCGCTCGCGGGTATCGACATCGATCCGGCTGGCAGCGATATCAAGCTGCACACATACAAGAAATCGCGCCTGATCGGTTCACACCCGAAGCTCATCCTGCGCGATACGACACTTGAGACATGCGATCTGCGCAACACCGCGCTCATGGACCTGCAGGCATCACGTGTCGTCATCCGTGATTGCCAGCTGCTCGGCGTTGATGTTTCGGGCGCCACGCTGCGCGATCTTGTGTGCATCAACTGCCAGATCAGGCTCGGGCGCGCGTTCGGTGCGAAGTTCGAGCGCTGCTGGTTCGAGAATTGCGATCTCCGCGAGGCCGAGTTCGAAGAATCGCGTTTCGAGCGCGTCTCGTTCCGGGGCTGTGACCTTCGCCAGGCCCGGCTGCTCCGCTCGCCTCTCCGGCACGTGGACTTTCGGGGCAGCAGGGTTGAGGGCATCGCGGTGGGGCCCGAGGAACTCCGCGGGGCGGTGATCACGCCCGACCAGGCCGACGTTTTTGCGGCTGCAATGGGCCTTCGGGTGCTCCCAATGCCTGACGAGACAACGGGTTAAGGACTATCGGACAAATCAATACTGGTAAATGCAAGGATCGTTGGAACAATGACCTAGGATGCTGGGTTCCCCCGGGCCCAGTGTCACGGGTTTGACAGAGCCCGGCACCAGGAAGGAGACCCGCCAGATGTCATCGCACACGAATCTGCTCAGCACCGTCTCGTTCGGCGAGATCGAATCACAGAACCGCGTCTTCATGGCTCCGCTGACCCGCTCGCGCTCCCAGCAGCCGGGCGACATCCCCTGGGAGCTCAACACCGAGTACTACCGCCAGCGCGCAAGCTCTGGATTGATCATCACCGAGGCCACACAGATCAGCCCGCAAGGCAAGGGCTACGCGTTCACGCCCGGCATTCACACAGAAGAACAAATCCAGGGCTGGAATAAGGTCACAGACGCTGTCCATGAAGAGGGCGGCAAGATTTTCCTCCAGCTCTGGCACGTCGGCAGGATCAGCCACACGGATCTGCAGCCAGACGGCGAGTCACCCGTCGCACCTTCTGCGATCCGCGCCGAATCGCAGACATACACCAGCAAGGAATCGGGCATGGTCCCGGTCTCTGAGCCGAGAGCACTCGATGCGAGCGAACTGCCAGACGTCGTTGAGCAGTTCCGCATCGGAGCCGAGAACGCCAAGAAAGCGGGCTTCGACGGTGTCGAGATCCACGGAGCCAACGGTTACTTGCTCGACCAGTTCACGCGCGACGGCTCAAACCAGCGCACCGATAGCTACGGCGGATCGGTCGCCAACCGGATCCGCTTGGCGCTCGAGGTCACGAGAGCTGTCGTCGAGGTCTTCGGCGCAGGCCGCGTCGGGTACCGCGTCAGCCCGCTCGGATTGTTCAACGACATCAACGACTCCAACCCCGCCGAGACGTTTGGTGAGCTTGCGACCGAGCTCGGCAAGCTCAACCTCGCGTACATCCACACCGTCGAGGCCTTCGCGGGCATGGTCCGCGACGACGAGAACGAGCGTGTGCACGCGGTTGTCCGCGAGAACTTCAAGAACGCGGGCGGCGGGATCTACATCGGCAACGGCGGGCTCACGCCCGAGGACGCCGAACAGCGCATCAGAGATGGCAAGGCCGACGCGGTCGCCTTCGGGACACTGTACATCGGCAATCCAGACCTCCCTGAGCGCATCGCAGCAGGCGGCCCGTTCAACGAAGCCGATCAATCCACGTACTACGGCGGGGACGCGACGGGCTACACCGATTACCCGGCGCTCGAGGAAGTCGCCGGCTGATCGACCTCGCGATTGAGCTTGTATCTCAACTCGAACACCCTCGCGCCGAACCAACGAAAGTTGTGCTCGGCTCGCAGGGTGTTCTCTTTATCCACGAACACTCGGATGCGCTCGGTCGCGGATCGCACGAACCGTGCGTGCCCGATGCCGTTGTCGCCGCGCAGTGTGAAGTAGAAACCCGGGTCACCAAATCGTCTCCCTCTGGAGATCAGCTCCAGTGAGCCGTCACTCTTGGCAACCGGTCGCAGGATGACAGTCGCTGAGCCGTTCGGGAGTGGAAACGCGACGTGCACGCAGGGCACGCCAAGACCAGGAGGAACCGCGGTCGAGTAGTACCCGAGATAGACAGTTGAGTCCGAGCCCACAAGCCTGCGGCGCCAGAGCGAGCACCGGTGCAGGCCAGACTCGTCGCGCATCGGCACAACCTCGCTGGTCATCCCGTTGCTCGTGTCCAGCGGGTCGAGGGGGATGTTGAGCTGGCCGAGCCTTCTGCTGAACATCCACGAGAGCATCCTGCCGAACGGCTGGAAGTGCAGCGCCCACTTGCTCCAGATATCCATCGAGTAGGCGCTGGTGCGTTCGTAGAACGAAGCGACCTCAGGATGCACTTGCTCGGGATCGAACGTCTCGGATGCGAGGCCGTCAAACCGCTCGACCAATCCTGCACTCGTCGCGGGTGAGGTGGTTAGCCCCATGCGCTGTGCGATCCCAGCGACGGGGTCGGTTTCATGGCCCGTGTTCAGCCACGGAGAGTCGAGCCAGGCATGCTCAGCCCAGGCAACCTTTCGGCCCGTGGTTCGCACCCACACCTGCGTCGCGTGGTCGGTGAGATAGCCACGCTTGGTGCCGAGCCAGAGATTCGGGCTGGTCGGGGCTGTGGTCATCATTGTGATCGTAGGGGATGTGTCGCATCGGACGGCTGCATCCGCACTATCATCGCCCATGCCCGAGACTAAAACCAATTCCGACGAGCCCAAAGCCGAGAGCCGCAACTTCATCGAGCAGATCATCGATGCCGACATCGCGTCGGGGAAGTGGGGCAGCGCGGGGGACCGGTCCGTCGTCGCCACTCGGTTCCCGCCCGAACCCAACGGCTACCTCCACATCGGGCACGCCAAGGCGATCTGCCTCAACTCGGGCCTCGCCGAGCAGTTCGGGGGCACGTTCAAGCTCCGCTTCGACGACACGAACCCCGCCAAGGAAGAGCAGGAGTACGTCGACTCGATCATCGGCGACGCCGAGTGGCTCGGCGCGCACTGGGAGGGCGATGTCCGATTCGCTTCCGACTACTTCGGCCAGTTCTACGAGTGGGCCCGCGACCTGATCGCCAAGGGCCTCGCGTACGTCGATGAGCAGTCGCCCGAGGAGATCCGCAAGAACCGGGGCAACGTGACCGAGCCCGGTGTCAACAGCCCATTCCGCGACAGGCCCGCCGAGGAGTCGCTCG
>WUAK01000051.1 GCA_009827205.1 Phycisphaeraceae bacterium
CACGCCCGCCCGGACGGTGACGCGGCTGGCTCGTCCCTCGCGCTCGTGCGGACACTGAACAGGGCGACAAAGACCCGGCGCGCCAGCGTCTGGTTTACAGGTGGTGTACCGGCGTGGCTCAGCAATCTCGCTGGCGACGCCCCCTTCCACATTCTTGAAGGCGACAAGACGCCCGATGTAGACGCGGACGCGGTGGTCGTTGTAGACACGGGGTCGTGGAAACAGCTTGACCATGTTGCCGAGTGGGTACGCGAGCGGAGCGAGATCACGAGCGTGATCGACCATCACCTTGAGGGCAACCCGGATGTCGCGCCAAGGCTACACATCGCAAAGACATGCGCTGCGGCGGTGCAGCCCGTGTGCGAGCTCGCACTCGAAATCCTTGGTCTCGATTCGCCCTCAAAGCTCCCTGTGTCGATCGCGGAGCTCATATACACGGGCCTTGCGACTGACACAGGGTGGTTCCGTCACTCGAACGTGAGCCCGGCGGTATTCACGCTCGCGGGTCAGCTGCTCGAGGCGGGCACCAATCACTCGAAGCTGCTTGCGACGATCGATCAGGGTGACCGACCCGCAAGGCTGCGTGTCATGGCTGAGGCGCTCGGATCCCTCGAACTGCACGATCGCGACCGGGTCGCGACGATGACACTGACCAAAGAGGCGATCCACCGCGCCGGCGCGGGCTCTGCGGACACGGGTGGGTTCAGTGAACTGGGGCTCAAGATCGCATCGGTGCGCGTAAGCGTGATGCTGACCGAGGTCGAGCTCGCGAGCGAGGGGCCCGCAACGAAGATCAGCCTGCGTTCCAAATCGGGCCCCGGGATGATCGACGTCAACGAGGTAGCCAAGAAGCTCGGCGGAGGCGGGCACGCAAACGCATCCGGCGCGCGACTTGGTTTGCCTATCGAGCAGGCCAAGCCCCAGGTGCTTGCGGCGATTCTCGACTACGAGAAAGACCATCCGTGAGCGAGCGGAGGTACGAAAGTCCGCGCGAACGAAGACCGATGCGCCGTCCGCCGCTCTCTGTCTTCCCCACTACGCTCTGGGAGTACCCGAGCCAGCACTACAACGCGTCCGACGGCTCGAAGATGCAGGGCAGCAAGCACTACGCGGGGGCGACGCCCAGCTGGGTTATCTGGCAGCTTCTCCAGCGGTACACACGAGAGGGTGACAGGGTTGTTGATCCGATGTGCGGCTCAGGCACGACGCTCGATGTCTGCACCGATCTCAAAAGAGAGGGGATCGGGTTCGATCTGAACCCTCAGCGTGACGAGATCTCGCGAGCCGACGCGCGGGATATCCCACTCGAGGACAAGAGCGCCGACTTCGTGTTCGTCGACCCGCCCTATTCGACGCACATCGATTACTCGGACGACCCTGACTGCATCGGAAAGCTCGACGCGGCTGGAGAGGACAACGGGCAGGCGTACTACGCCGCGATGCGGAAAGTGATCGCGGAGATCGACCGCGTGCTGATACCCCGCAGATATATGGGGCTCTATGTCAGCGACTCATGGCGCAAGCGTAAAGGAAAGAAGAAGAACAAGACCGGCGCGGTCATGGGCGGGACGTTCATGCCGATCGGGTTCGAACTCTTCTCGATGATGCGCGAGCACTTCGACCCGGTCGACATCATCTGTGTCGCGCGGAAGAACGACAAAGTCGGTAGAGGGAATTGGCGCAAATCTGCGGTAGAGGAAAACTTTTTCCTGCGCGGGTTCAACTACTGCTTCATCATGAAGAAGCCGTAAGCCGGTTTATTTCTCTGAGCCAGCTTCCGAAGGCGTTTCCGAGGCGGCCTCGGGGATGCCGTCGTGGTAGTGCACGCGGAGTTCGTCAGGGATATCGCGTATGCCCTGTTCGGTTTTGCCTCCGGTAAAGTCAACCGTGATGCGGGGGCGCTTCGGGTTGTACTTGCCGTTGATCCAGCCGTCGACAAGCATCATCTCAAGTGTCGCAACGCATTGCTGGAGTGTCACGCTCGACTGGATGTGCTGCTCAGCGTGTCGCAGGTGCATCTCCGCGGCTTGCATGAATTGGGTGATGTCGGAATGCTTCGAGATCAGTTCCATCACGAGTTTGAATTGCCCGATGGCGGGCAGCAGCTTGTTCCCCCGGCGGTACGCTTCGATCTTGTGGATCTTCCCGCCGTTGTAGAGCGGCATGGTCTCTTTCTTGGCGCCGGTGAGATTGAGCTTGAACGTGTTGAACTTCGTCAACTCCCACTCGAGTTCGGAATCGGTGTCTTTGCTGAGGCGCCTTGCGACTTCCTTCACCGCAACGAGGTCGAGCCCGCCCAGACCGGGCAGGAAGAAGTCCTCGTCGGTGAAGCCGCCCAGACTCAACCAACGGAACGCTTCCTTGGAGTTCATCTTGAGCCCCTCGGAGGCGGCGATCTCCTTCGTCAGGTCTTCAAGATCGGTGAACTGACCGTTAGCGAAATACCAGTAATCGGCAAAGCGTATGTACTGGCGAATCCGGCGTGTCTGTGTTTCCTCGTAGCGCTTCTTGAGCCAGGTGACTTCATTGCTCTCTTCGAAATCGGCAAGGATGATGTAGGCGACTTCACGTGCTGATGAGTGCGCGAGTGTCATGCCGCCGGCGAGAATCGGGTCCGCAAAGCCGGCTGATTCGCCTGCGAGGAACCAGTTGTCGCCGACCATTTTCTCTGAAATGTACGACCAATCGTGTGTGGTGCGGACTTCGCCGTCCTGCGTTGCGTTCTTGATCAGCTCTTGTACACGGGGCTCCTGCGCGATGGCGTGCTGGTAGAGCTCCTCGGGCTTCATGTTCATCTTTTTGTAGTGTTCGACAGGGCAGATGTAGCCGATGCTCGTGCGGGTCGGCCCGAGCGGGATGAACCAGATCCAGCCGGCGGAGATCGAGAGGACCTCGACGCGAGTGCCACCGACACCGACCTCGATCGCCCAGTCGGCGTTGTCCCAGTAATCCCAGACTGCCATGTTCTTGAGCTTGCTGGGCACGTCTACCTTGACGCCCAGTGCTTTGCGGAGCACGCCCGCGTATCCCGAGCAGTCGACGAAGTGCTTCGCTTCGTAGCGGGTGCCGTCCTGCGTGGTGATGCTCTTGATCTCGCTGCCCGCGGAATCGACGCTTCTCACCATCGTTTCTTCGTGGACTTCAACGCCCATCTCTCGCGCGTGATCGAGAAGGATCTTGTCGTAGCGGGCACGCTCGACCTGGAACGCGGTGAACACGCGCTGACCCTTAAACTGCGCGGGCCGCGCTTCGTCCTTGAACTTAGAGAGCGGCAGGAATTCGAAGGCCCAGAGCTCCTTCGAGGTACCCCAGCGGTATGTGCCGCCGATCTTGATCGGGAAGTTTGCTTCTTCGACCTTTTCCCAGACACCCATCTCGTCGAGGATCGGCCCGATCGCGGGCAGCTGGCTCTCGCCGACATGCTCGCGAGGGAACTTTTCTTTCTCAAGGATGACAACCTTGAGATCTGGCCTGTACTTCTTGAGGAGCGTTCCGACGGTCGAACCAGAGGGCCCACCGCCGACAATCACAACATCAACTTTCACAGCGGCGTTCTCAGAAACCACACCGACCCCCAGATATGAGATGAATTCACGACACAGGTGCTGCCAAGAACCGCTTGCCGCGAACCCTGCCCGGAACGAATGTCCAGGGTTCTAAAGTGACACACGTCCAAGATACCAGACGTGTCAACCCCCCACAAGGCCCGAGAATTGGGCCTAAGAGACTTGTGCTATCCAGCCGCCTCCGAGGACACGATCGGGCATTGTGGAGTCGTAGATCACCATTGCCTGCCCGGGTGTTACAGCTCGCTGGGGCACTTCGAATTCAACGCTGAATTCGCCGGGTTTATCGGGAGATATCCTGAAACGAGCGGGTGCCGCTTCTCCGTTGTAGCGGTGTCTTGCGAGACACTCGGACCAATCGACCCCTATATCTGTGAGCCAGTTCGCTTCGCCGACGATGCACTCTGTCGCGAGCAGGTCTTCCTCGCCGCCGATCGTCACCGTATTCGTTTGAGGATCCTTGTCGACGACGTAGATGGGGTAGCCGAGCGCGACGCCAACTTTACGGCGTTGGCCGATCGTGAAACGGTGCTGGCCGTCGTGTTCGCCTAGGACGTTCCCATCTCTGTCTCTTATCTCACCCGAGGCTTGAACGAGTTCCGGTCGCTCGCGTTCGACGAAGCTCGCGTAGTCGTTGTCGGGGACGAAACAGATCTCCTGTGAATCGGGCTTGTTGAAGACCGGGAGACCGAATCTGTGCGCCAGATCGCGAACTTCTTGCTTTGTCTCGTAATCACCGATGGGCAGGAGAGTTGAGGCGAGCTGATCGCTTGGGATTCCGAACAAGACGTATGACTGATCCTTGCTCGTGTCTTTCCCGCGGAGCAGGGTGCGACGGCCGTCGATTTCACCAATACGTGCGTAGTGACCCGAAGCGACGAAATCGGCACCGATGTGCTCGGCGTGATCGTGCAGCCTGCCAAACTTCAGCCAGTCGTTGCAGCGGACACAAGGGTTCGGGGTTCTGCCTCTCGCGTATTCGTCCACGAAGTAGTCGATGACGCGACGGAAGTCCTTGCGAAAGTTGAGAACGTAGAGCGGGATGTCGAGCTCAGCCGCGACGAGCCTGGCGTCGGCCGCGTCGCCCACTGAGCAGCAGCCTTGCTTGTGGAGCTTCGGAGCGTCAGTCGAGCAGGCTTCACCTGCTGGCACGAGTTCGTCGAGTGTCTCGCCCGGTGAGCCGAGGCGCATAAAGGCCCCCACGACCTCGTAGCCCTCGTCCTTCAAGAGCGCAGCAGCAACAGAGGAGTCCACACCCCCCGACATCGCCAGCAGCACCTTCCCCTTACTCGACATGGGTGATCCTAGAGCCCTGCTGCCTCTGGGTTTAGTCCAACGGAAATCGACGATATGAACTAGCCGTCATCAGGCTCAAGTTCGTAGGTATCGTCCGAATCGGAGGTCTCGATCCGGTGCCCTCCGATCTGGAAGGTCGGGTTGTTTTTGATGAAGGCGTCGCTCTCTTCGAGCTCGGCGGGCGGGACGGAATCGACGCTGACAGCTGCGACCGCGGCTTGCTGGCGATCGATGGTGTCTTTCATCTCTTCTTCTTTGCGCTGCGCGACGCGGATGTTGCGTGCTTCGGCAGCCGCGTTGGTGGCGATCGCCTGCATCGCTGTCCCTGCGATCTGCACGACAGAAATGAACGCCACGAGCACACTGAGCAGGAATACGACGAAGAGCACGGCTCCAACGATCCAGACGAAGCCTTTGATCACGCCCATGTGCGGCGCAATCGCGATACAACCGCCCCCAACGACACCCCCGGCGATGATGCCCCACGCGGAACCTCTGAGCCTGCTCGCGAGGCCATGGTCCCCCGCCCACTCGGCAAGCGACGTGAGATACGCCAGCAACGGCACAGACGCAACGAATGACATGATGACGAAGACCACGTGAGAGACATGCAGAAAGCCGAGCGCTTTCCATGATTGTTGTATCGCGGCGTACTGCAGTACAGCGAGCACGGCAGCACCGAGCCAAACGAACTGAGTCATTCGGACGATCGAGAGCCACTTGCCGTCGTCGAGCGTGCGGTCTCTCACAGTTGCATCCTGCAGCGGTCGCTTGAACGTGACGAGAAAGACTGATCCGATCCACATGCCAGAGGCGAGCAGGAATATCGCGGGTCCTTGCCAGCTCGAGTTCATCCTGACCATCGAGAGACCAAGCCCGATGAGCACGGCGCTGATCGCCAGGAGCCCGAGCGAGAAAGAGAGCTTGCGGAGGTATTTGGCCGGTGCGTCGGTGAGGTTGTCACCGCTTGGAAGTCTGCCTCGCTTGCGAGGGATTGGCGTGCCGCACTCAGGACACTTGCCGTTCTTTGGCAGCCCCCTGAGGGGGTAATCGCACTGCCGACACGTGCGGTCATCGGTGACGAGTTCGCCCTCGACGGACGTGAGGTTGTTGTTGATGTGTGTCATCGGCGCGCGCCAGTCTACCGCGGAGACACCGCCGGCTCAGCGGGCGCCGACACCGGTGACAGCTTCTACGGCTCCCTTGAACATCCGCAGCCCGACCGGGTCGGTCAGGGTGACCTCGCGAGGGAGCCTCGTCCAGGCCGGGTGACGGTTCCAGTCGAGGTACCGTTCTGGGTGGGGCATGAGCCCGAAGACTCGGCCCGTCGGATCACAAAGGCCGGCGATGCGTTCGACCGACCCGTTCACTTCGTTCTTGTAACGAAGGACCACCTGACCGTTCGAATTGAGCCTGGCGACTGTTTCACTGTCGGCGACGAGGCATCCCTCAGCGTGCGCGATCGGCAGCTTGGCGATCTCGGGACTCAGATTTGTGAGTCCTCTGGTCCAGATGCAATCGGCGTTCTGGTCGAAATCGACATCCACCCAGTCCGAGATGAACGTGCCACCGGCGTTCCCGGTGAGTGCTACGCGCTGCCCCGAAACACCGGGTAACAAATCAGTTTGAACAAGGACCTGGAATCCGTTGCAGATGCCGATGATGCCTGCGCCGCGATCGACGGCGGCCTTGAGCCTCTCGACAAGTCCCAACCTGGTACGCATCGCAAAGATGCGGCCCGAGGCGACGTCGTCGCCGTACGAAAACCCGCCCGGGAAGCCGATCAAATCAGCGTTGTCAATGGGCGTGGGGTCTTTGATGAGGGTGTCGAGATGGACAAGGGTGGTCTGGGCACCCGCGAGCGAGAACGCACGGAGCAGTTCCTGCTCGCAGTTGGTTCCGGCGGTTCGGATGACCAGAGCGTTTGGCATTGGTATACGATAGGCCAGAGGCCGCGCTGGCTTCGAGCCCGGCGAGAGGTCTTCACAAAGACTCTCCGACAGCGACGACAGGAGCGACGACATGCCCGCCGTGTATCCGTTCAACGCGATTCAGTACAACAAGGGTAAAGGCGATGTCACCTCGAGTGTCGCGCCGCCTTACGACGTGCTCGACAAGGCGGGCAAAGACAAGCTGGTCTCGGGCAATGACAAGAACATCGTCGCGATCGATCTGCCCCACACGCCAGCCAAGGAGCTCGGACCGCCCGAGGCATACGCAGTCGCGGGTGAGTCGCTGTGCAGTTGGCTTGAATCGGGTGACCTCACTCGGCGCGAGACGCCCGCGATGTTCGCGTACCGCCAGACATTCGAGTTCCGCGGCGAGAAGTACCAGCGCTGCGGGATGGCGTGCACCGTCGAAACGCACCCGCTCGGCCCTCGCGACGGGGGCGGGATCCTGCCTCACGAGCAGACCTTCAGCGGCCCCAAAGAAGACCGGCTCGCGCTGATGAAAGCAACGGCCACCCAGATCAGCCCGATCTTCGGCCTGCACCCCGACCAGAACGGCGCCGCGAGCGAACTCGTCCGTTCGATCATGGAGGCTGGTGCGCCAGATATGACCGCGACCGTCACGGAGACGGACGGCCAGGATGTGCTGCACGAGGTCTGGACAATCGAGGACGAGGCCACGATCAAGAAGTACCAAGCAGCGCTTGAGGGCGAGGATGTGTTCATCGCCGACGGGCACCACAGGTACAACACCGCGGTGAACTACCTCGACTATCTCGAGTCAGAGGGCGACGTGCCCGCGGATCACGCTGCTCGGCGCACGATGTTTGTCATGGTCAGCATGTCTGACCCGGGGCTGGCCATCGGGCCGACCCATCGGGTGCTCGGTGGTATGGAGGACTACTCGCACGAGAAGTTCGTGGATGCCGCGGGTGGGTACCTGCAGATCGACCCTGTTGTGAACGAGCCGAGCCAGATCGAAGCCGAGATGGAGAAGGCCCGCACACAATCCAGAGACGTGTTCGGCTTGATTGACTTTGCGACCGGGCTCTGCTGGGTCGCGTCCTGTGTAGACGAGGACCCGCTGAGCGAGATCTGCTCCGACAAATCGAAGGCCTGGCGTGAATTGGATGTTGCGATCGTGCAGCACCTCATCGTCGATGAGATCTGCAAGCCCGAACTCAACGGCGGTCAGGACATCAAGTGGGCGTTCCCCCACTCGGTCGAGGAGGTCATGGCCATCGGGTCTGGCAACGAGACCGGCGCGGGTGGTGGATCCGGCTTTGCGCAGCTTGCTGTCGTCGTGCACCCCACACCGCTCGATGCTGTGCGGGATATCTGTCTCGCGGGTGAGCTGATGCCTCAGAAGTCGACGTTCTTCTACCCGAAGCTGGCGACGGGGCTGTTTATCAATCCTCTGAAGTAGCGAGCTTGATGACCGACTCATTGAGCCAGTCGATCGTATTGGCCGAGCTCATGACACCGGTTTTCTTGGTGATGTCCTTCCCGTCGGTGAGGATGAGTGTCGGCACGGATCGCACGCCGAACATGCTCGCCTGCTCAGGGTATTTATCGATATCGAGGTAGACCGGGATTGCTTGCGCGTTGATTGCTTCAGCGACTTGGGGGTCACTGAGTGCGCCGCGTTTGAATGATTGGCACGGCGGACACCACGATGCGGTCGCGAAGACGAGCACCGGCTTGCCGGTTTCCGCGGACTGGGCGGTCGCGTCTTCGAGCGAGACGTTCTGTGCGAATACTTGCGGGTGCGGCGCGGCTGTCTGGTTCGACCTCGTGAGCACGACAGCGACGATGCTCGCGACGATGACAACAAGGAAGATGCTGTCCATCTTCGAAAACGCCCGGGTTCGTGCCGACTGTGTGCTCTTCATTACCGCTCAGCTCCAGATGATTGAGTGCCTTACAACACGGCCAACACGAGTGGTCGGGTGTGTATTCCACACTCGAAGCAGGCTTACCACTCAATGAGCTCGCCTGTGACAGGTTCGACAAGGTCTTTCATCGTCACAAGACCTATCGGTCTTTCCTTGCTGACAACGACCGCCAGCGTTTCCCCGGCAGACCGGAGTGCCTG
Organism: Phycisphaeraceae bacterium; assembly: GCA_009827205.1. Taxonomy (GTDB): domain Bacteria; phylum Planctomycetota; class Phycisphaerae; order Phycisphaerales; family UBA1924. The sequence continues at coordinate 8,907 of WUAK01000051.1, forward strand.
GAGCGCCTCTCGGGCGGAAAGCGAGGCGTCGATGGTGACAGCTTCCCGGGTCAGAGCCTTGAGTTCATGCTCGTCGGAGAGCAGAAGATCCACCGCTTCCACGACACCGGCTAGCCCCCCACGTGAACCGATGACGGGCAGTCTGGAATGCGTTGATCCGAGCACGGCTCGCTTGGCATCCTGGTAGCTGCTGTCGCTGCGGAGTCTCGTCACGCGGTTCCAGGGTGTCATCTCCTGTCGAAGAGGTGTGTCACGGAACGCGATCGCGCGAGAGGCAAGCTCGGCCTGGGTCTTGGAAACAATCCCTTGACCGACCGCCTCGCGGACGAGCCAGACCATGCGCTCCCGCGGATCGAGCGGGGCCTGGCCCGTTTTCGCGCCAACGAGTCTTTGGACGAGCTTTGCAACGACTACGACAACGGGCAAAATGAGTGTCACTGTCAGGACCATCCGCACAGTCTTGAGCAGCGGCGAGAAGAGGTAAGCCAGACGCTCGGCGTGGATCCTGAAATACTCCTTCGGGAGTGTCTCTGCGAACACGAAAAGTGTCGGGGTCAGGACGGCGGCGTTGATGACTGATATCTGCCACGTCGGGAGGCCTGTCGCGTCGAGCAGCTTAGAGAGCGCTAACACTCCGATGTAGTTGGATATGTTGTTCATCACAAGCAGCGATGTCAGGATGCGCTCTGGGCGATCGAGTTCGGCTTTGAGCCTTCGTGCAGCGTGATCGGGTGTGGGTTTGGCAGCTCTGGCTTCGAGTCGGGCTCGACCGACGACGTAGGTCGCGGTTTCGAGCCCGCTCCAGAGCGCAGAATCAAAGATCCCGAACACGGCAAGGAAGAGCCAGAATATGAGCTCGGGTGTGCTCATGACTCTTGCCTCTCGTTCTCAGTATCAGAAGCTGCCCTGCTCATCCTGATGATGACCGATGTGATTGCGCGATCGGTCAGTTCGTGAACGATCAGCTCGAGGCTGCCAAGTCGAACAGAGTCACCAGGCTGCGGGAGTCTTCCAAGCATCGCCAGCATGACGCCTGCGACGGTGGTCACTTTCCCAAGATTGCCGGTGAGCTGTGCTGATGCTCCTGGATCCAGATCGAGCAGGAGCGCACCAGCGGGTGCGTCTCCGGGGACGATGAACTCGCCGACGCCCGCGATGCGGACCTCGCTCGTCATCGTGGGTTCCTGAGCTTCGTCGATAAGCTCAGCAACGACATCCTCGACTCGCAGGACACCCACGAGCTCTCCCCTTTCGTCGACGACACCGGCGTGATCGACGCCGCGCGTGCGGAGCTGTTCAAGTGCGTTGTCGAGCCTGGACTGCTCCGGTATGAAGAGCGGGCGATCCAAGATGCTGGCTAGTTCAGCCTCAGGATCGCGTGCCTTGGCGCGGAGGTACGTCGAGGGTTGCAGCAGACCCAGGACCGCCTCACGGTCGTCATAAATCAAGATGCGCTCGGGTCGTGATTCACGTATGAGCGCAAGAACCTCGTTGTGCGACGCGTTCTCGGAGAGAGCTGGCAGCTTGACACGGGGCGTCATCACCTCGCGCACACTAAGCGTGCCCAGGCGGAATACGTCGAGCAGGAGCCGCTGCTCGGCTGCATCGATGGGCTGGCCTTCGCCTTCACCGATGATGTGACGAAGCTCGTCAGCGCTTATCTCGTGCCCTTGCGTTGGTCTGGTTGACATGAGCCTCGTGAGCGGCGCCATCACGAATCGATCAATAGACGACCAGAGTGGCCAGAGCGTCTGAATCAGCAGCAGCCAGATCGGCGCCACGATCACAGCAGCCTTGACCCGGTGGGCAGAGGCAGTCGTTTTCGCGATGACCTCTCCAAAGATGACGATCGCCAGGAGTGAACCAATGCCGACGCCTGTCGCACCGATGTGGTCCTGCCTGCTCTCGAAGCTGAGCACCACAACTGAAGAGAGTGTGAAGTAGGTGACGTTGACTAGCATGTTTGCCAGAAGGATCGCGGTCAGCAGCGAGCGGGGCTTTGCGAGCAGTGCGTCGGTTGCAGCGTTGGCCCTCGGGTTTCGCTTGATGATCTCGTCGCGGTCGGCCTGCGTGAGTCCAAAGAGCGCGGTCTCGGAGCCGCTGACAATCCCAGAGGCAATCAGGAGCGCGGGCATTGCAGCCCAGAGCAGTATGGCATCGGTCGGGGTCATCTCGTTGGAGGCATTATCTGCCGATCAGCCCCGCCTGCTCGATCATGCGTTCGATGTAGCGCCATGCGTTGAGTGTCGTGCGGATGGCTCTGATCTCTTGATCCTCAGGAGGGTCTGAGAGTTTGGCGAATTGCTGTCTGATCTTCTCGATGTACTCGGTCCGCCGGGCGTCTGCCCAAGATTGCCATCTCTTTATCTGCTCCTCGTTACCCGACGCTGCGGCGGTCTCCAATTCAGAGCGGACCTCCATGATCTCGAAGAGAAAGCCGTCCGGAAGGGAATCGTCCTTGTCCTCGCCAGCGATCCTTGTGAGGAGAACCCGTGCTCGCCTTTCAGGGTTGAGCAGCACTACCCGGGCATCGTTGAGGGCCGCGGCTCGGGCGGCAGCCTCATCGTCTCCTGACACCAGATCCGGGTGTTCTGCTGCGACTCGCGCGAGGTATGCCTGTTCGATGTCGGTCTCGGCGAGATCGAAACCAGGGGTCAATCCAAGCAATAGGAATGGGTCGGTAGGCATTGTGCATCACGATAAGGCACTCAAATGCCTGCCGTCGGTTTGACACGGGGCCCGCCTTGGCTCAGGATGGATCGGTTTGGGTGACACGAAGCACATCGGAATCGCAGCCGTCAGCCCCGAGGGGGCTGCGCTGTGCTATAGGCAGATCTTCCGTCACGCGTCTCGGCTGTTCCCGGATCGGCTCCCCCCTCGGGTCACGATCCACAATGAACCCCTGCAGACATATATCGAGTGTGTGCGATCAGATGACTGGGAAGGCGTTGCGAAGCTGATGCTCAAATCGGTTTCGGTGCTTCAGAACGCGGGCTGTGACTTTGTTCTGACGCCCGACAACGCGGTTCAGCACGGGGTCATGATCGCCGAGCACGCGTCATCACTCCCATGGGTCACGATGCCTGACCTGGTCGCAGACGCACTGATCGAGAACGGCCACCAGACAGTTGGGATCCTCGGGACCCGATATGTCACGCTGGGCTCGGCGTATCAAACCGCTCTTGGACTCAAGGGCATCAAGCTCCAGGTGCCGGCGGAGGAGGATGCAAACGAGCTTGATCGGATTGTGTTCCAAGAACTGATCCATGGCACTATCAAAGACCAATCAAAGCAGGCGGTTTACTCGATGGTTTGCCAATTCGAAGAGCGCGGGAGCCAGGCGGTGATCGTTGCAGCAAGCGAGTTGGGTTTGATTCTTGAAACCCTCGATTGCCCCCTTCCCACCTACGACGCCGCGGAGTTGCTCGCAATCGGGGCCGTCCGGCGTGCCGGCGAGGGCTGATTCGTCACGTAGATGATTGAGCTTGGCCGCAGGCTTTCCCAGTTTCTCTTGGTCCGGGGAACCTATGCACTGGACCCACCGAAACCGATCGTGATACGCTGGTATGGACGCTTGCCTCGCGTGAGGGAGGTGTCACCGGACCGGATCGCCCTTACAGAGGGCCATCCGGGGGAGTCAGGCTTGGAATCTCTGAAGGCACAACGCCGGCGGCACCGCCTGGTTTGTGTCTTGGAGAACGTGGCGCACGACGGAATGTGCGCTGCCCAGCTGTGAACCCTGGCACGGACGAATCCGACGGCCCGGCACGGAGTTAGAGACCCCGGGCGAGATCGGACTGGAATGACACAC
>WUAK01000052.1 GCA_009827205.1 Phycisphaeraceae bacterium
AGCAGGACACGCGGGTCGTACTCGGGTCGGTCGGCGAGCCAAGCCATTGTCTCGGGGCTCATGCCCTCCATCGCTGCATCTGGGAGGAGGTCGTTGAACTGGTAGTTGAAGTAGCGGATCCACCCATCGGTCAGCACAACGTCAGCGTCAAGGATCTCACCGGTCTCTGGGTGCGCGCGGCTCGGGCCGATCGCGGTGCCGATGTCGTTGCTCAGCCAGCGGATGAAGTTGTAACGAACGTCCTCGGGGTCCTTGTCCATGTGGGCGCCGGTGGCTGCGTCCTGCTGGTAGACCTCAATCGCATTCAGGATGCCGACTTTCTCGAACGCTTCGTTCCAGTACTCAACACCTTCGCGCACGAATCGGCGGTAACGAACGGGTACGGTGTGATCGATGTAATAGACCACCGGCTGCTTGGGCGGGCTGAGCTTGAGACTCGGGTCGCGCTTCTCAATGTTCCAGCGGTTGATGTAGCGGACGATCTTGTCTTCGTCCTGGAACTTGCCGAGGTCTCGGTACGTCGTGGTGAAGTAGCCCAGCCTCTGGTCGGCAACGCGTGGCTTGTAGCCCTTGCTGCCCTCGACAGCACTGATGGAGTAGTGGAACTCTTTAAGCGTGCCGCCCGCGACAGGCATCTCGATCGCGATCTCGATGTTCTTGGGGAAGGCTTTGGCGCTGCTGATGTTGAGCAAGCGCGTGTTGGCGCCGCGAGCAGACGAGCCGAAGAAGGTCTGTGCATTGCCAGCGAGGAGCGCATCGAGGTCGATCACGGGCTGGCCGTTGGGACCGATGCACTGGATGGGCAGGTCGAGGATGACGCGGTCCGTGAAGATGCGCTCCACGGAGTCCTTGGATTCTTGATCGCCGGTCGAGCGGGTGTTGATCTCGGGTGCCATGAGAGCAACACGTTTGTCGTAGCGCTTCCAGTATGTATACAGGTTGCTGCCCTGGAGGCCGGCGTAGGTTTCACCAGCACCGACGGTGACCGCAAACCACTGCTTTGTGTTCTGGAAATTGCGAGGGAGTTCGGCGAGCATCTGCCCGTCCTTCTCGCGCGTCCAGACGGTGTAGAAGCTCTGGGAGCCATCGGCAGTGGAGACGACTTTCTCGAATCCGTCGGCGACTTCTTCAAATTTTGGGAAGTCTGGTTTCTTCTCTTTGGGCTGAGCGATTGCCAGTCCCGCGACGCACATCATCGCCGAGGCCGAGATCAGGCCTCTGCGGATCGCTTTCATATCTGCCATAACCGAGCGCTCCTTCTGTAAACCACTGACTTTGCCGCGCGTCGGCGTGCACACCGATCGGACGGGCGATGAGATACTGCTGCACTCAATCTCGGCGAAGTGCCGAGTGAGCCGCCATTGAACGGGACACCGGCCGAGGGGCTGGTGTCAGACACCGGGGCCGATCGCGTCGAGTTTCTCGGCGATGAGCAGCCCGAGTGAGAGCAGAACGAACACAACCCCGGCAACCTGGACGCCGCGATCGCGGACAGCAAGCTCCGTAGGGTCGTCGTATTTGCCCTGTTCCAGCAGCACGATACAGCGAAGCAGGCCGAACGTTGCTGGAAGAATGGTCAGCCAAAGAAGATTGAAGCCCCACGGGCTCGCACCGGATGCGACGGTCCCGATTGCTGGGCCGTAGATGTCCTGCTGCTGCTCGACGTAGCCGGCGTAGGTCACGAGCGTGCCGACGGCGGTCATGACCACCGCCATCCTGAGAAGGTCATCGGTGTAAACCGAATGAACACCCCTGATCTGGGTGGCATCGGCCGCATTCTCTTCCATCGTCCTCCGTTCCGCGAGTCGTTTGCCGAGCGCGAGGAACATCGCGAGAAAGAAGGTCGAGTTCAGCAGCCAGGTACTGGGCGCCACACCAGCGGCGGCACAGCCGGCCATCACCCGGAGCACAAAGCCCGCGGACAGGCTGATGACATCGAGGATCACGACCCGTTTCATAAATCCTGAATAGGCAAGGACATTGAGCGTGTAGAGGGCGGTCAGCCCGAGTACCCACCACCGCCGAGAGTCATCGACGAGGAAGCACGCACCGACAGCTGCGACCATGAGTACGACCGCGAATAAACGGGCCGGACCAAGAGCGATTTTGCCGCTAGCGATCGGCCGGCGCCTTTTCCGGGGATGTAACGCATCGGCGTGTCGATCGGCGATGTCGTTGACGACGTAACACCCGCTGGACGCAAACCCAAACGCAAGAAAGGCCCCGAGCACGGAAACCCACGAATCCAGCAGGGCGAGGCCGTAGATCGGGCCGATGAGTACGAACGCACCCTTGCCCCATTGGGTGGGGCGTGCAAGGCGGAGGAAGTCCGCGGGGGTCGCTTGCGAGGTCGGCTTGGCCTGGTCTGGCATGGGCATATGTTAGAGCGGCGCGGCGGCTGCGCCTCGGAGTCACGACAGCTACTTTGAGCGAACAAGAATCAAAGCCGAAACATGCCAGAACCCATCCGCTGCTGGCGGGCGGCGTGGTTCTCATCGTCATGTGGGTGCTCCAGCTCATCGTCGTGCTCGGCCCGGGCATCAGCGGCCCCGCCGCGAACGACGAGCAGGAGTTTCACCTGCCGACCATCCGTCTCTTCGCCGAGCAGATGCCCAGGCCCGATCTATCTTCTTACAACGTCGCGACCACGCCCGGGTATCACCTGGTGCTTGCTGTCGCGGTCAACATGGGTGCCGAGTCCGACAAAGCACTCCGGCTCATCGGAGGTCAGTTCGCGGTTCTGCTCGCGGCGCTCATGACTTGCTGGGTTGGAAAGCGAATCGAATGGCCCTTCGCTGCTGTCCTTGCGCTGCCGGCGTTCGTGGCAATCTACACGTTCTCGCCGATGGTGCTTGCGTTACCTGAAGCCGCCGCATGGCTCGGTGTTCTCGCGATGCTGGTCATCGGGTTGCGCCGGGTTGTGCGCCGCGAATGGTTCGTGGTTGCCGGGTTCGTGCTCGTGGGTCTTGTGTGCATCAGGCAGATCCACATCTGGGCTGCCGTACCCATCTGGCTTTCTGCATGGCTCGGTTCTCAGCAGGATCGTGAGCCTGACCGACTTGTGCCAAGGTTCAAAGAGCTTGAACTCAACGAACGTCTGCCGCTAACGGTGTTCGCGTTTCTTTGCACACTGCCCGCGTTCGGTGTTCTCGCATGGTTTTTCTGGCTCTGGGGAGGTCCGGTACCGCCTGGCTTTCAGACGAGCGAGGCGGCTTCTCAGATCACCGGTGCTGCGGTTCATAGCGGCGGTAATCTCGCCAGCCCAGCGATGGTGCTCGCACTGTTCGGCTTGTTCGCGCCCTTCTTTGTTGTTGGATTGATCCCGGTGATCAAGCGCCGATTGGCTGAGAAGCCCTCGGTGGTCTGGACCGTGATTCTCTCGGGTGTGCTTGGGTTTTTCATCTCGGTCGTGCCCGAGACCAGTTTCGATGTGAGCGAGGGCCGATGGACGGGGCTCTGGAATCTCGCCGAGAAACTACCAACGCTCGGCGAGCGGTCGCCTTTCATTATCGGTCTGTCAACGATCGGCGGCATGCAGCTCGCTTGTTTGCTGCTTGTGACCCGCTCGCGAGACAGGCTCATCATCGCGGGCACGCTTCTGGCGTTCACTGTTGCCCAGACCGCGAACTTCCAGTCGTGGACCCGGTACCTGCTCCCAATGGTGCTGTTCACACTCGTGATGCTGACGACTCTGGCAATTCAGATTCTTCCGGCTAGGAGATTCTGGCACGTCCTCGGACCGACCGTGCTCGCGCTCGGATTCGGTTACGGCACGGTTATGAGACTCATCGAGTCGTAATTTGGGCTATCGGTCCATGTACAGATGTCCGGGAAAGTCGTGAACTTCGGGTCCCAAGCGAGAGAATGGTGGCCAAGTCGTGATTCGGGCGCACTTTATGTGCGAGAGAATCCCAGTTCTCCCTTGTGTGCGTGCATCCCTTCCGGTTGTATGTGCGGAGGGTTTCCTGGGGAGCACGTTGTAAGTCCTTGTGGATAAGCAGCTTGCAGGGCGAATATAGCGGTGGGAGAAAAAGGAGTCGTTATGGCTTGTGCGCGATTTGTGTGCGCTTTGGCCTGTGCTAGCCTTGCACCTTCAGTTCTTGCTGAACCCATCGAAGCTACTTTCGAGAATCTCGTTCACGGCGAGATCGTAAACGGTCAGTTTGCTGATGTCGGGATGAGCATCGAGGCGGTCAATTTCCAGCTGCCCGGTGCGATGCCTATCGCATTCGACACGCAGTTCATCAACACCGCAGACCCGGACCTGCAGGGCCCGCCATGGAGTCATGGCAACCTCGCGCCAAACACCATCCTCGGCAACGTCATCATCGTGCCCGAGAACATGGTTGACGCGAACAACGACGGCATAGTTGACGACCCCGACGACGAAGGGGCCCGGCCTGCTGGCGAACTCATGTTCAGCTTCGACCAGGTTATGACCGGCTTTGGCTTCGATGTCCTCGACATCGAGGGTGTCACGCAAGAAACAACCACGATCGAGTTCTTCCTGTTCGGCGAGTCGGTTGGCTCCGTTGCGTTTACAGACTTCACCGATCCGCAGAGTGTGTTCTACGACGAGACGATCGTGTTCGGCAACAACTCAGCGAACCGTGTCTCGCCCATTATGATCGGTGATGTTTCCGAAGGCCTTGCCGATGGCTACACGAGCGTCACGATCCACATGGGTGGTTCCAGCGCGTTCGACAACATCGTGACCATCCCCGCGCCGGCATCGGCAGTGCTGCTCGGCCTCGGAGGATTCGCCGCGGCGCGTCGCAGGCGGTAAGCCGAACTCCATTGGATACAAAGACACACCGGGCGGCCTGATGAAGGCCGCCCGGTGTTGTTTTAATGCGGTGGTTGTGGAACCGCGTTACTCGCAGCCGTTGTTGTAGTTGTTGATCCAGGCCGTGAAGTCGGCTGGGGTGCACGCGTCGTCGCCGTTCTGGTCGCAGCCTGGCAGGTTGTTGTTGAAGGCATTGATCCATGCGGTGAAGTCAGCCGGTGTGACTAAGCCATCGCCGTTGACATCGGGGAGGCACTCGCCGGTTTCGCCAGAGCGTTCGATGGCGCCCATGTCCACGATGAACGATCCGCCCGCGCCTGTGTCGGGCGTGTTGGTGTCGTCGGCGAAGCGTGGGTTGCCGAGGAAATCGAACTCGAGTTCCGCGGGCACGAGCGAGTTGTCGCCCGCGTCTACACCCGGGGACATCTCGGCGAGCGTGAAGTCACCGCTGGCGGCACCGACGAACAGGGGTGGATCTGTGATCACAGTGAGTCCACCGATCGCGGGTCCTGTGCTGAGCGTATCGAAGCCGTTGAACGCGTTGGTGGTGATGTCGATGATGCCCGTGTCGGTCGAGATGACGCCGCGCTTGGTGCCGGGCCCGGTGAGGGTGTAGATGTTGTTGTGAACACGTGCGGCGATGCCCGAGGCAGCGGCCCCCGTGGTGATCACGCCTTCAGCAAAGCCGTTGGCGCCGCTGGACCCGTTGGAGCCGGTGGAGCCGCTGCTTCCGTTGCTTCCGTTGCTTCCGTCGCTGGCCAGGAAGCCGCCGTCGCCGCCAAGGCCGCGGCTGCCGCCGCCGCCGCCGCTGCCGCCGTTGCCGCGGAACCCGCCTTGTTCTGCGTTGGCCTGGTAGACGGTGTTGTTGGCGATGACGGGCTCTGTGCCCGGGTCGATGATGCGGAAGATCTGGAGCGAGCCGGCGTTGCCTCCGCTGCCTCCGTTGCCGCCGCGACCGCCGCGACCGCCGTTGCCGCCGTCGCCTCCGTCCTGGAAGGCCCCGCCGTCGCCGCCGTCGCCGCCGTTGCCGCCGCGACCGCCTGAGCCACCGTTGCCGCCGTTGCCGGGTGTTCCGCCCGAGAGCCGGTCAACGATGTTCTGTGCGATGGTGATCTCGTTGACGCCCTCGACGAAAGCAGCTGTGGTGAAGCCGCCGCGTCCGCCGTTGCCGCCGCTTCCGCCGCTTCGGCCCGTTCCTCCGTTGCCGCCGTTGTCGCCTGCGCCGCCGTTGGATCCGTTGGAGCCTGAGCTGCCGTTTCCTCCGCGACCGCCGTTTCCTCCGCGACCGCCCTCAATGCCAAAGAGTTGTGTGCTGGTCAGGCGAAGCGAATCGATGTTGCGGGCATCAATACCGGTCACGCTGTTTCCGTTGCCGCCGCTGGCACCGTTGGCGTTGGAGCCGCCGTTGTTGCCGTTGTTTCCGTCGCGACCGTTGATTGGCCCGATTGAGCTCTGTTCGATGCTCATGGTGCCGCCGAGTCTGGCGATTACGCCGTAGCGCGTCGCGGCAGCGGGTGTCGGTGCGCTCGTGCTGTCGAAGATATCGACGCCTGTGAGCGATACGTCCGCGTCGTCGGCTTCAACGCCCACGATCCTGAAGTCCATGATTGCCGCGTAGTCGACGTCGCCCGTCGAGCCTGCTTGAAACTTCAAGCCCTCCCACGTGCCGTTGATCGGGAAGAACATGACCGGCTCGGCTTCGGTCCCCTCAACCACCAGCGACGCTCCGCCCGCGAAGCTGATCTCGTAGCCCGTGTCGACCACCACCTGCGAGCCAGCGCCGAGTGTCAAGGTGCCCGTGTAGGTCGTGTTGTCGTTGATGATCAGTGTCCCACCCGGGGGGACAACGACGTCGCCAGGGACCGTGGTCTGGCCCAGTGCGTTCGTGACTGCGAGTGCTGCGAGCAGCGAGGCTGCGGTGTTTCGTGTCGTGTGCATGGTGTGCTCCTTTTCGTGATAGAGATGCACAGACAGACGCGACGGCGGGAGGGCTCGCGCCTCACACAAACAAGAAAAGACCGGGCGGTCCTCTCGGAGCCGCCCGGCCACACGCATCCCTGCTGAGGGGTCTCAGGATGTCGTCGTCCTGTTCAGTCGCAGCCTTGGTTGTAGTTGTTGATCCAGGCGGTGAAATCAGTCGGGCTGAGCATGCCGTCGAAATTCTGGTCGGCGGGGCAATCCGAAACGCCCGAGTTGCTGTTGAATTCGAACGCGCCCATGTCGATGACAGCGCCGATGATGGCCTCGCCCGAGTCGGCGGTGTCTGGGTCGTCCTGTCCCCGATCGTTGCCAGCGAGATCCGAGAGCGGGCCACCGATGTAGCGGTCGCTGCTGCCGGCGTCGATGCAGGGCGAGCCGGGCATGAGTGAGTAATCGCCGCTCGGGGCGCTGACGAACATCGGGTTGCCGTCGATGTTGCCTGTTCCGGGGCCGGTGAATCCGCCCTCGACGAGCGAGTAGTTCACCTCGTCGTTGTCGCCTACACCGTTGATGGCGATCTGAGAATTGGTTGGAAGGTTGCCGAAGAAGATGCAGCTGTTGGCGAAGACAATTGCGTCTGTGTTGAGCCTCCGGAGAGCGCCACCAATCGAGTCGGCGTCGTTGTTGCAGAAGGTTGAGTTGTAGACCCGTGCCTCGCCGTCTGTGGCGGATGAGATCGCGCCCCCGGTGATCGCGGTGTTGTTGATGAAGAGCGAGTTGTAGACGTTGGCGATGCCAGAGGCGTTGACCATGATCGCACCGGCTCCGGATGCGGAGTCGTTGCCTGGGCGGCGGGCGGAGTTCCCGTCGAAAGTGCTGTTGTAGATGTTGGCTCTCGCTGATGAACCTACAACCTGGATCGCACCGCCGTTGGATGCCTCGTTCGCGATAAAGCGGCAATCCACGATATCGCCGGCGGTGTTGTTGAAACGGATGCCTCCGCCCGAACCTGCGCACAGGTTGCGTTCGAAATCGCAGTCTTCGACGAAGGCATAGCCCACGGCGTTGACGTAGAGACCGCCGGTGTCCTGAGTAGCCGTACCGATCGAGATGTTGTCGAGAAAGTCGGTGTTGGTGACGGTCACTTCATTGGCGAGCGTGATGAACACCGCGGCACCGGTGATCGTGCATGTGTTCTCGCTGAATGTGCTGTCGGCGATGACGACAGATGCCCCGGATCCTGCGTGATCAAGGGCGCCGCCGTTGCCGTTGATGGCATCGTTGTCGGTAAACGTGCTGCCTGTGATTGAAACCAGTTGTCCTGGCGCGCCCGAAGAACGAACGGCTCCGCCGAAGTTATCAGAGATGTTGCCGGTAAAGCTCGAGTTCTCGATGGTGAGGTTGCAATCAACTGCGTAGATGGCGCCGCCAACGTGCGCTCTATTATCGATGAGTTCGCAGCCGATCACATTCAGTGCATCCCCGTCGAGCATGTTGATCGCGCCGCCGTTGTTGCCCGAGCCGAGGTTCTGTCCGTTCTGGATGGTCAGATTCTCGAAAGTGACCGATCCGCTGGGGATGTCGACTGTAAAGACCGATCCCGTGCCGAAGGCGTCGATCACGACGCTATCCCCGGAGGCCTCGCGTATCGTGATATCAGGAGTCGTGATTGTGAAGGTGTCCGCGTATGCGATCGTGTCGCGGAGCACGATCGTATCGCCCGCGGCGATCCCGCTTACAGCGGGATTGAGCGCCAGGCCCAGTGTGGGCACATCGTCGGGAACGGTGATCGTCGTCTGTGCCAGGCATGAGCCTGCAGAGAGTGCCAGTGCGATAGCAGTCATTTTGCGTGTCATGGTGAATGCCTCGTGTCTGATGCGTGCGATGGGGCGGTCCACCGGCCCCGTTACAGGAGACGCGACAGATCAGCTCTCGGCGCATCACGGGCGCATGAAAAACCGGCCGACCCAGAGGCCGGCCGGGCAATGGACGAATCTAAGCGAGTCTCTGCGCGATCAGCAGCCTGCGTTGTAATTGGCAATCCACGCTGTGAAGTCGGTCGGTGTGCAGGCGTTGTCGCCGTTCTGGTCGCATTCCGGGAGGTTGTTGTTGAACGCGTTGATCCACGCTGTGAAGTCGGTCGGAGTGAGCATGCCGTCGCCATTCACGTCGGCGACGCAGTCGTCGCCTTCTTCGCCCGTGTAGATGAGCCCGTCAGCGGGCGGAGAGGGCATGGCGATGACCGAGCGGTCGTCGCTCGCAGAGAGCATGGCAGGGATGAACCCGATGTTGTCCGTTTGGACGATCGTGTTCGAATTGAGATCGATGTGCTCGATCTGCCCGCTGTTGGTGGTCTCGAAGATGCCCGCGCCGACGGTCGTGCTGCTCGTGCCGCTGCCGGCATAGAGCGTTGCGCCGTCGCTGGAGAGCGTCATGCCCGTGATGCGGTCGGTGGTCGGGATCGTAGTTGTCTGCGATCCCGCGACAAGATCGACGATACCGAGGTTGGTATCGCCCCAGTTTGAGACGTACAGGGTGTTGCCGTCGTCTGAGACGACCATGTTGTAGGGTTGGTCGCCGACACCGATGGCCGAATCGAAGATCCAGACACCGTCGAGGATCTCGTCAAATACTTCGATGGTGTCCTCATTTCTGACAGCGATGTAGAGCTGCGTTCCATCCGGGCTGAATGTCGCGCGGGTCGGGAAGTCGCCTGTTGCGATGTCGTACATGAATGTCCAAGTGGTGGTATCGATGAATGAGACCTCATCGGTGAACGAGCCGCAGACCGCGAGTGTGGAGCCATCTGGCGAGAGTTTCATGTCTGAGGTCTGGCTGTAGGTGTAGCCGACACCGCCCATGTTGCCCGTAAGGATCTTGGCGCCTTCAACAGCGAGCGTGTTGAGGTTGATGCGCCAGACACCGTCACCGCTGGAGACGACACAGACGTACGCGTAATTGCCGTCGGGTGAGATTTCGACCTGCGAGCCGCGTGTGCTGATCGGAATGTTGGTGCTTGTCGCGGTCGCGGTGTCGATCACGGTCACGAAGGACGAATCCAGGTTTGCAACGACGGCTTTCGATCCGTCGGGTGTGATCTCGACCTCGGCGGGCCTCATCCCTGTGGGCGCGTAGCCTGTGATGTTGCCGCTGCCGTCGAAGATGGTTGCTGTATCACTGAAGATGTTGACGCCGATCGCGATGCTCCCGTCGGCGCTGACAGCGCTGGTCCGGCACTTGTCGCCCTCGGGCGGCGGGCCGGACACGGTGAAGCTCTCGAGCCCCCCGAGTGCGCCGTTGGTCGAGACGACGACGAGATCCTCGCCGAACGTTGTCGAGCACATCGCGGCCTGCGGGCCAGCGGGGCTCACATCACCGATCGTGCACGAGACCGCGTTATTCGTGTCGATCACGAGGCTCTGAGTGGCAAAGCTGAGCAGGCTGCCCCGGAATCCGATCGCTAGCGCGTACATGCCGTCGGCTGTCGTGTGCATCTGATTCACGCTAGCGGTGTTCTGCGAACTCCCGAACGCGCCGGTCGTGAGATTGGCAAACTTCGTGGCGTTCTGGATCGCGACCGCGGCGAGCGTGCCGTCGTTGTTGAGAGCGATCGGGCCCCACAGGTTGTCTGGCGTGCCAAACGTGTTCGCCACGGTCTTGGTTGCGACATCGATGACCGTAAGCGTCTGGTTCGACGAGGTGTGCGTGACCGCGGCGGTCGAGTTGTCGGCGCTCACGCCCACGCCCCGCGGGTTGTTGGCCGAAGGAATGCTCGTGACTGCGCCGGTTGTCACATCGATCAGATCGATCGTCGCGTCGAAGAAGCCCGGGAAGAGTACGGTCGAGTTATCGATGAACGGGTGCTCGTTGAACTGGACCTGAAAAGCGCCGGACTCGGGCGAGAATGAGAGGCTGGTCACAAAGCCAGGCGTGCTGACGGTCCGTTCGACAGTATTCGTCGTGAGCGAGACCACGCTGAGTGTGCTGTCGAAGGCGTTGCCGACCGCGGCATAAGCGCTGTCGCCCGAGATGTGCACCCGTCCGGGACCGTCCCCGACCGGGATAATCGTGGACTCGGTCATTGTCGTCAGATCGACAATCGTCGCGGTGTCGTCGGCCAGGTTTGCGCACACAGCGACAGACCCGTCGGGCGCGATGTCCATGTCGATCGGCTGGTGGGTCAGGCTGATCGCGCCGATGAACGCCATGGTGTTCGCGTCGAACCTGACGATCGTCTTGCTCGCCGCGTGCGCGATCAGAATCTCGCTCCCGTCGGGGAGGTACTTCACCGACGTGGGCTGGTCGCCCTCCGGGTCGCTGCCCGTCGAGAGCAGCTGTGCCGGATCAAGAGCCAGAGCCGAGACGGTCGAGGGTTCACCCATCAGGCTCACGAGCGCCGTCGCGGGCATGTCCGCGCTGACAAACGAAATATCACCATCTTCCGAGATCAGCAGCTGCTCACGGATCTCGATCTGATCCGTGTCGCCGAAGAAGACCTGCTGTGCGTTGGCAGCGCCAACAGCGAACAGTGTGCCGGTGACCGCAAGCAGCAAACGAGTCGATCGTACAGACATCGAGATTCCTCCACGAACAGGCCTGTCGGGCCCAATCAAAAATGAAACGTGCTCCACTCTCCGGTACCGAGCGTACCAGATAGGGGAGCACGATTGTGCATTGATTTGGGGGCCTTCACCGATGTGAAGGCCCGAGTTCGGGCGAGTGGGCAGTTATCAGCAGCCCGCGTTGAAATTATTCACCCACGCGGTGAAATCGGTGGGGGTGCAGGACCCGTCGCCGTTCTGATCGCACTCGGGGGCGTTGTTGTTGTACGCGTTGACCCACGCGGTGAAGTCGGTGGGCGTGACCGCGCCGTCGCCGTTGACGTCCGCGAGGCAGTCGCTCGGTGTGTTGACGGTGAGCGTCGCGGCAGCTGAGTTCACACCGGCCTGGTTGCAGGGCCCGCTGACGAAGCAGTAGTACTCGCCCGCATCGCTTGCATCGACATTGGTCAGGTTCAGTGTCGGGTTCTCTTCGAAGACGAGCAGCCCGCTCGGTCCGAACCACTGGTAGGCGTCCGCGCCCGATGCGGTGACGGTGAAGCTCACGTTGTCGCCCTCGTCAACAGTCTGCGACTGCGGATCCTGTGTGATCGCGAAGGCGTCGTTGATCGTGAGCACGGCGGTGTCCGTGGTGTCGGTGCTGCAGGGCTCGATGATAGTCAGGACGTACGAGCCCGCGTCTGAGGCGTCGACGTTGTTGAGCTGGAGCACGTTGGATGTCGCCCCGGCGATGAGATTGCCGTTTCGGCGCCACTCGAAGGTGAGCGAGCCCAGGTCGCCGGTGATCCCGGTGCTGAGGGTGACGTTGTCGCCCGGGCAGGCGGTCTGCGAATCGGGCTGGTTGAAGATGGTGTAGTCGATGCAGCCAAGACCATCGCGGAAGTTGGAGACACTGAACTTGGTCTCCTCGTGGCAGCGCCCGTTGTCCTCGGAGTTGTTGACGCCTGTGGCTGTTCCGATGTAATTGACGCCTGGATTCGAGAAGTGCCGCACGCGCGTATCGCCGCCCTGTGAGTAGGCCATGATCGAGCGGTACCGGCCGCCGTTCGTGCTCGTCCAGCGGTGCCCGTAGGCGTAGTTGAACGTCGATCCGCCCGCGTTGTTCCGGTCGTGAGCGCAGCCCATGTTGTGGCCGATCTCGTGCGGGAAGCTGAGGTTGCCAACGGCGCATCCCGTGTCGGTCACGGTGAACCCGAAGTCGTCGTTGAACGGGGCGAGGTAGCCCACGCCGCAGGCGTTGAAGTCGTTGACGAGCAGGGCGACGAGGTCCGCGGCGTACGTATTCCGCAGTGTGTGTACGTTGTCCATAAACCCGTCGTTGGTGCCCTGCAGGCGCGTGATGTCTG
>WUAK01000053.1 GCA_009827205.1 Phycisphaeraceae bacterium
AACACAGCGAACTGCTCGCGAGTATCAAGGCGGAACTCGTCAAACTCGCGGCGGCACGCTAATACCGGCTTGGTTGTAGACTCGCCGCGGATGGTCAAGCTCTACTTCATCTTTGTGCTTGTCGCGATGACCGCGATCATCGTCGCCAGCCGGTGGCTGCCCGTCTGGGGCGCGTGCATGGTCATCCCCGCGTCGCTGCTCTTTTTCATATGGTTCGGGCTCGCGGTGATCCGCAGCTGGACGCGCGTGCTCTACAAGGCATCGCTCGAAGATCAGTCGATCGTGCTCCGCGGCGCGACCGTGGTCGTGCACTCGGTCGAGGCGTGCGAGGCGCCCGAAGAGTTCCGCAACCTCGATGAAGAAGAGCAGGGCAACCCGTACATCCCAACCCGATTCGTCTGGATTGAGTTGAGCGTGCACCCGGATCCGCAATCGGAAGCTCAGTCACGTGAGAGTATCGATGAACTGGGCGGCAAATGGCTCGCCCACGGGTTCACACTCGCAGTGCCCAGCGCCGAAGGCGAGCAGGAGAAACCGGACGCATTCGCGCTGCTCAAGCGAGTGCCGGCGATGGTGTACCAAGCCGAGCGCACAGACGGTGAACCGGCCGAGCCCGACGAGGACGACGATCTTGTCATCGCGGGCCCGGCGCGGATCAGATTGCTCTTTGGGGTGCCGAGCGATCTGCCCGACGAACTCGCGATCAGGTATCAGCTGCTCGAATTCTCGAGAGTCACGCTCCCACCGGCGGATCCTGTTCAACGCCTGACCTGAAGCAGCACGCTGATATCGCCCGAGTCGTAGTTTCCGGTGACGATGTCGAGAAGCCCGTCCCCGTTGAGGTCGCCGATAGCCGGGCTTGGTGAGTCGCCCCCGGTCTCGAACGGGAACGACCGCTCGAATGTCCCGTCGCCCTTGCCGAGCGTAATGGAGATGCGTGATTCGCGGCGCATGCCCGTGCCGCTGGTGATGAGATCGAGATAACCGTCTGCGTTGATATCAACGAGCCTGAGCCCGGTCGTCGCCACCGCAACTCGGAACACCGAACCAGACTCGATCAGGTTGCCCTGGCCGTCGCCGAACATCACGCTCACCTGCGGTCCCTCGTCGGCGATGACTACCGCGTCGAGATTCGTATCGCCGTTGAGATCACCGAGTTGAAGCGCCATTGGGCGCTCGAACGCCTCAAAGGGCGTGTGCCCCTCGAGTGTGAATCCATTGCTGGTAAGAAAAGTGCCGTTGCCCATGCCCGCGAGCACGGTGACCGCGTTGCCGCGCATGTCGGTCATGCACGCGTCAAGGTAACCGTCGCCCGTGATGTCCTCGATCTCGAGCTGTGAATACGGGTGTCTGTGTGCGAAGTAGGGCTGGTGCGGCGCTCGTTCGAAACCACCCTTGCCGTTGCCAAGGAGTACAGCGAGCGCGTGATCCTCGACGAGTGTCGCCAATGCATCGTCGTGACCGTCGTTGTTGACATCGGCGAGCACGATCGAATGGACGTGCGGATCGCCCTCGTCCTTCATCGAAAAGTACATGGGGCTATCGAAAGTGCCGTCTCCATTCCCGATCAGGAAGGCTATTTCATATGAGTGGTGGTGGTAACAGGCGAGGTCGGGGACCCCGTCGCTGTTGATATCGCCTACCGCGGCACCCAGCACTGTCTCTCCGAGCTTGATCGGCCGGCCAGCGTAGGTCAGGTTTCCGGTGCCGTCGTTGAGCAGGACCAGGACATGGCCTGACTCTGGATCGGGGTCACGCCCGCAGCACGGGCCGCACACAACCGCGGCATCAAGATCGCCGTCCAGATCGAGATCCACGAGCACGGGTGCGCCGGCCATTGGTCCGACCGGGATCGGGTCACCAAGCGCCTCAAAGTGAACGGGTGACTGTGATCGATCGAGACACGACGGCGCACCGACGAGTGACAAAGCGAGAACGGGCATAAGCATGGCTGGTCTCCGGGTGTTGTGATTCATCGGAGCGTGATACCAGCCCGGGCACGGACGGAATAGGTGATTCAAGCCAACGGCGCGGGATGGAGACCCAGCGGCGCGACTTTCTGAGGGGCTAGGAGCCGAGCCTGGACTCGAGGTCACCCCTGCGTCGCCGACTCACGGGGACGACATCCCCGGTATCCAGCACCGCATCGCCCTCGCGGTGGGCACCGCCCTTGACCTCGACGATTCTGCTCACATTCACGAGCCTTGAGCGATGCACACGGACAAACCCGAGATCGGCAAGCCTCTCCTCCATCTCGGAGAGAGCAGGCCTCACCCGAACCTCCCCCGATTCGGTCCGGAGAACGCACCCGCCGCCGACACCGGGTTCGACCCAGAGCACCTCGACCGGCGAGATGACCGCCTGCCCTGAGCGGGTCTCGATGACAAGCCGCGGCGAATTGGCTTTGGATTCTGGTTCTAAGTGCCCGTTACTTTCGATGATGCGCAGCTTTGCCCGTGTATCGAGCAGGACCCCAATGAGCACGAGAAACCCGTAACAGAGCGCTCCGACACCGATGAATTGCGGCCCGGACTTGAACACACTTGGTCCGAAGAGGGACCAGATCACGCCGTTGGGGTGAAAGACCTTCCGAAGCGGGATCGACACAAAAAGAAACAGGCACCCAAACACGAACGCGATGAGCAAGTGTCTCCAGAGATTCGCGAGCCGATGCTCCCCTTCGATCGGCCACCTACGCGCGAGCAGGATCACGCCGGGCGCAGCGATCCAGAGCAAGAACCAGCTCGGCAGTTGGTAGAGAAAGGCCGCGATCCAAGACAAGTCCTTTGGAGAGTTCTGGAGCTGCGCCCACTGCTGCGTGGGCCCCATGAGCGCCGGGACAAGACACACCAGCCCTGTGAGCAGGACGGTTCTCCCGAAGACCGCGCTGGTTGGGTTTGGATCAAGAGACATTCAATGGGTCTACAGCCAGCCTGGCATTCAGTGCCACGACCCGCTGCGGAGACTCGAGTCGAGGCTGGGCATCCACCGGCGAGCGGTCGATGCGTCGAATCGTGCTGGAAGCGGATCGGGGATATTCGAGTCCTCTTCAGGCTCAAGAAGACACTCGATCAGAGCCTCCGTCACTCGCTCTGGTGGGCGGACGCCACCCGACCAGTACTCATAATCCTGGAAGCACAGCGAAACCGTGAGCTGCTGAATCGATCCGTCGGCCAGCGTGAGCGTGACTGTGTGCGTCCAGCCCGTGCTCGTCTCGGATTCCTGCTCGACTCGGACCGCGGTCATGCGAGTACCCCTTGCCGCCACCAAAGAGCGTTTGGGTGGTAGCATCCCCAAGCCGGGCGGTGTCTATGTAGACAGCCAACCACGGGGGACTCGCTCTTCATGACCTTTCTCATCGAAACCATACGGCTCGGACTCTCCAATCTGAGATTGCACCTGCTCAGGTCATTCTTGACCGCGCTTGGCATCATCATCGGCGTCTCGGCTGTGGTGACCATGGTTTCTATCGGAGAAGGCTCGAAACAACAGGCCCTGATGCAGATCGAGCGGCTGGGAGCCAGGAACATCATTATCCGGTCCCAGAAGCCGCCGCAAGCCCAGCAGCAGCAGGGCCAGCAGCAGAGCTTTACCAACAAATACGGCCTCACAAGGTCGGATTTCTCAGTCATCGAAGCTTCTTTCCCTGACGCGACCTCCATCGTCCCTCTGAAAGAGGTCGGATCTCAGATCATCCGAGGGCCCAAGCGGAAGGTCAGCCAGACGTTTGGCACGACACCAGAGATGAGAGACGTCGCCCAGCTACGCGTCGCGCGCGGCAGGTACCTCACGCAAGCCGACATTGATCAACGAGCGATGGTGTGCGTCATCGGTGCCGAGATCGCCAAGGAGATGTTCCATCTCGAGGACCCGCTTGAGGAGACGCTCCGCATCGACGAGAAGACGTTCCAGGTTGTGGGTGTGCTCGCTCCAATCGGGCTCTCTGGCGGCGCGGGGGCTGCCCTCGTCGGCAGAGATCTGAACCTCGACGTGCACATCCCGATCACAACAGCACGCGCCACATTCGGCGACATGGTCGTCCGCAGAGGCTCGGGCTCGTTCCAAGCGAGTGAAGTCGAGGTCGCTGAGATCTATGTCCAGAGCCCGAACCGAGAACGGGTGCTCGACGATTCTGAAATCATGCGCAGATTGCTCAATGTGCGCCACCCGGACATGGAAGACATCGGGCTCATCGTCCCTTACGAGTTGCTCGAGGAAGCACGGAGACAGGCGCTCACGTGGACCGTGACGCTCAGCGCGATCGCGGGCATCTCGCTGCTCGTGGGCGGCATCGGGATCATGAACATCATGCTGGCCAACGTGACCGAACGAACGCGTGAGATCGGCATCAGACGCTCGCTCGGCGCGACACGCCGGCACATCATCTGGCAGTTCCTCGTCGAAACGGGTGTGCTGAGCATGATCGGCGGTCTGGTTGGGATCGCGGTTGGTGTGGGGGGGAGCCTGCTCATCGGGTGGGTTACACCCAAGCTCCCGTCGTGGCCCGTGATCGGCAAGCTTGTGCCGCCCGATGTGAACGCGCCGATCCAGGTAACCCCGTGGTCGATGATCGTCGCGTTCACAGTCGCGTCTCTGACCGGGCTTGTGTTCGGGCTTTACCCCGCGATGAAGGCGTCCAAGCAGGATCCGATCGTCGCGCTCAGGCACGACTAATCTACAAGCAGAGGCATAGGAAAACACCGCCCTTCGGCGGTGTACGTTTCGTTGCAGTTGAGGAGCTTGGAGCGGATTACTCGCCCAGAAGCTCAGCTATCTCGTCGTCCACAGGGTTGGAGGCACGCTGGTCGCGCTGCTTGC
Organism: Phycisphaeraceae bacterium; assembly: GCA_009827205.1. Lineage (GTDB taxonomy): Bacteria > Planctomycetota > Phycisphaerae > Phycisphaerales > UBA1924. The sequence goes on from WUAK01000053.1 coordinate 4,819, forward strand.
CCTTCTTGGTTTTCTCGGGCTTCTGCTCTTCCTGCTCCGCGGCCTCGACTTCGACCTGATCGTCGTCGTCCTCCGCTTCGTCAGCGTCACGCGCATCAAGCTCGGCGATCTGAGCGTTCAGCCTTTCTTCCTCGGCTTCCTGCTCCTCCTTGGCGAGCTTCTCAAGGCGGCGCCGCGCGGACTCGACCTTCGGCTTGTCCGGAGCCAGCAGCATCGTGAACTGCCTGCCGAACGGACGCGGGGGCTGCTCGACCTTTGCGATGTCCTCGAGAGCCTCGAAGAAGTCGCGGAGGTTGTCGAGACCGAGATCCTTGTGCGCAAACTCGCGTCCCTTGAATCGCTGGATGACCTGCACCTTGTGCCCATCCATCAGGAATCGACGAGCCTGTTGCGAGCGGATCGCGATGTCGTGCTTGTCGATCTTGATGGACCGACCGAGGCGGATTTCCTTGAGCTCATTGCCCTTGCTCGAAGGCTGCTTCTTCTTGGACAGCTCGTACTTGTACTTGCCGTAGTCCATGATCTTGCAGACCGGGGGTCTGCTATCGGAGACAACCTCGACGAGATCGAGCCCTGCCTCCTCGGCCATACGGAGCGCATCGTGCGTCTCGGTGACGCCAATCTGCTCGTTGTTCGGACCGATCAGCCTGATCGGGCTGATGCGGATCATGTGGTTCACGCGGATACGGTTGACAGGTCCGGCGTCTCGAAAGAATCTTCTACGGGCGATGAGTGGTTCTCCGATTCAGCCGCTCTTTTGACTTCCTGTGGTCGGGGCACGCGGCTGATCCGCCCGGACCGAGGTTTCCTCAAACAGTCGTGCGTACCGCACGCTCTACAAGACGCTTACATCAGGGCGGAACGGCCGCACAAAGAGACGCAAGCTAGAACAGTTTCGACATGTATCGGGCCCGGGATCATGAAGAGAGAGAAAGCGCCGAGCATCCACAAGGAACGAGCTGGTCGCCCTTTAGCATGGTCGGTTTTTGTTCAGACAGGTTCCCGTACATACGCGCAATGCTAAGCCCACACGTAGCCGGCGACAAGGAAAAACGAAGGCTGAATGGGCTCATCGAGTGAACTGGAGGATGTTCACGAAAATGCTGACCACCGCAACGCAAAGCGTCACGATGAACGCGGTCATGATCCATGGACGCACATCCTGGTTTCGAGACTGATCGATCGGGATCTCAGCGGTCTCAGCGGAGGCCTCGGCGGCTGCGACCGCGGCGAGATCTTCATCCCCAAACAAGTCCTTGTGAGCCAGGGGCGGCGACTCGCCCTTGTGGACAGCACGCAGATCGATCAGCAGGTCCTTGCAGCTCTGGTACCGCTTGGAGGGGCTCTTGGCCATCATCATCTCGATGATCTCAGAGACTCCAGCGGAGAGCTTCGGGTTTACATGATCCGGGGGGACAAGCTCGGCCTTCAGGTGCTTGTGCATCACGGCAGAGGGGTTCTTGCCCTCGTAAGGCACCGCACCGGTGACCATGTGATAGAACGTCGAGCCCAGCGAATAGATATCCGCAGGGGGTCCGATCTCTCGCTCGCCTCGGATCTGCTCGGGAGAGATGTAGTAAGGGGTGCCGAAGGCCTTGCCGGCCTCGGCCTCAGCGGCCTCTTTGTCAGAAACCGCGCGAGCAAGACCCATGTCCGCGAGCTTGACCACGCTGTCCTTGGTGATCATCACGTTCTTGGGCTTCACATCGCGGTGGATCAGGCCCTTGCCGTGGGCGTGCTGGAGCGCCTCGGCGACCTGCATCACGACCTCGACAGCGTCGGTCTCGCTGAATCGTTTCTGCTTGACGATGTCGTCGTACACGGTTCTGCCGTCCACGTACTCCATCACGAAGTAGTGGAACTCACCGGCTTTACCGACATCGAACGCCTGCACGATATTCGGATGATTCAGCGTCGCAGCGGCGCGGCCTTCGGCGTAGAAACGCTCGATGAACTGAGGGTTGTCGCTGAACTTACGGGGCAGCACCTTGATCGCGACCGTCCGGTCGAGACTCAGCTGATTGGCCTTGAAGACCGTTGCCATCGCGCCAGCGCCGAGCTTGCCAAGAATCCGAAATCCGGGGATCTTCTGGCCCGAACGCTCGGCTTCGATGATCCTCCGGAGGCGAGCGATCTGACGCTGGGTGACGTACTGGTTGTCGACAAGAACCTGGACCAGCGAAGCCTGATTGGCATCCTCCCGGAGCTCTTTGGCCTGCTCGAGACAGTGCTGAACCTCGTCCTGCGTGGCCAGCCCCTGATCGATAACAAGCCGACCGACGAGCGTGTCGATATTCGTATTGCCCTTGGCAACTTCCTGGATGGCTTCCTCAGCCTGCCTTGTGGTGGGCGAGGGCACCGGGCGCGTCTTGCCGGCCGAGTCTTTCATCGGTGACGTGTCTTCCATGTTGCCTTCGCTGGGTGCTGCCATCTGATCTGGCATAGTAGTAGCATCTCGCGGCCCAGAACGCTACTGAGCGATTGAATGGTGTATTGAGCGATCATGGCTTTCCCGAGATCGAAGGCACCCCGCCTCTCTATCCTATAGTCCGCCCCAACCCAGACAGAGGTTCCAGTCTTCCAATGCTCGTCAGCGATTCCAGGCCCCGAAACCTGAAGTGGTTCCATGCCGGGCCTCTTCTCTACGGTGACTGGGGCACGAGCAGGCTGTATGTTCTGGGACTCGCCTTCCTCTACACGGCCCACGCGAGCGTGCTCTACCTGGCTGCGATCGGTCTGCTCATGATCGCTGTCAGTTGGGCTTACACAATCGTGTGCAAGAGCTTCCCCGACGGGGGAGGGGTCTACACCGCTGCCCGGCAGCTGAGCCCAACGCTCTCGGTCATCGGTTCCACGCTTCTGCTCTCTGGCTACATCATGACCGCGGCGATCAGCATTGTGGAAGCCTTCCACTACTTCGGGATACCCCACGGCCTGACGCTGCCGCTCTCGCTTATCACCCTCGGGCTGGTCGGGTTCATCAACTGGTTCGGCGCGCGAGCCGCGGGTCGGTTCGCACTGATCATCGCGTTCGTTGCTCTCTCGGTCTCGGCGCTGATGGCGATCCTTGCAATCCCTTTCTTTATCCGCGGCATCGAGACGATCGAGTTCGACTACCTTCACGAGAACTCGATCGGAGACGCGTGGGTCGCGTTCACCGGGATCTGTCTGGCGCTCGCCGGTGTCGAGGCGGTCGCCAACATGACCGGGCTGATGAATAAGCCGGTCGAGAAAACTGCAAAACGAACAATCTGGCCGGTGACGATCGAGGTCGTGGCGCTCAACATGTTCTTCGGGCTCGCGCTGGCGGGTCTGAGCTTTACGGTGGGTGACACGCCGCTTGCAGAGACGCACACAGCGCACGCGTTGCAGTTAGAAAGTATGACAAGCCAGGTCGAGGCGGGCACGATGTCCGCCGACCAGTTCGAACAGATCGAGCACGAGGTCAGTGAGTATACGAACGCGTCGATGCGCGTCATCGCCGAAACGAGCGGTGAGCACATGTTCGGCTCGTCTTTCGGAGCCATTTCAGGCAATGTCGCGGGAATCGCGTTCGGGCTCCTGTTGCTCAGCGCGACCAACACCGCGGTGATGGCGATGGTCTCGGTCCTCTTTGCGATGGGTCAGGACAGGGAGCTGCCCGGCAAGCTCACAAAGCTCAACTACTCGGGTGTGCCCTGGGTGGGGCTGCTTGTCGCGATCGCAATCCCGGCGGGCGTCATCATCATCGAGCAGGATGTGACTGTGCTCGCCAAGCTCTATGTGCTGGGTGTGTGCGGCGCGATCACGGTCACGCTCATGTCCGTCGCGATCAACAAAGGCATCGAAGTCGGGAAGCTCAGCAGGACGGGGCTCTGGTTGCTCGCGCTACTGCTGCTAGCCATCACCGTCACGATCGGTGTCACGCAGTGGGTCTCGACGGCATTCAGCGGCGGCCTCATCGCAGTCACGCTCAGTTCTCGCTGGATCATGGGCAGGATCAAGGCGACCGAACCCGAGCCGATCGCGATCCCCGAGCGTGGGTGGATCGCCGAGCTTGAGAAGCCGACCATCGAGATCGACGCGACGAAGCCCGCGGTCATGCTCGCCGCTCGAGGCCGGTACCAGTCGGAGTTTGCGGTGGACCTCGCCAAGCGCCGCGGCGCAACGCTGTACGCGATCTTTGTGCGCTCACTCCGGGTGATGGACGTCGTGCCGGGCCGGGTGCCGGACGTGCAGCACGACCCCGACGCTCAGGAGGCGCTCGGCACAACCGCTGTGCTCGCCAAGGAGGCGGGCGTGCCGTTTGTCCCGATCTACGTCACGAGCCCTGAGATCGTTGAAGAGATTCTGGACTACACCGTAACCCACGGTTGCGACACGCTCATCATGGGCAAGACCCGCCGGTCGTTCTTTGCACGCAAGCTCGACGTGGATGTGGTTCTTGAAGTCGCAGAGCACCTGCCCGACAACGTCGCGTTGATCACACGCTCGGCGAACACGCCCCACCTCGGCAAGCGCTAACGCCTCGATCACTACCTACGCTCCATCTATGACCGAACCGTCAGAGCACACAGCGCCCGAATCGAGGCTCCTTGAGGGCCTGACCGACGCACAGCGTGAGGCAACCACGGCGCTGGAGGGACCGGTGCTTGTGCTCGCCGCGGCCGGTTCTGGCAAAACTCGGGTGATCACGCGCCGGATCGCCTACCTCGTCGAACAGGGTGTGCCCGCGTGGTCGATCCTCGCTTTGACGTTCACGAACAAAGCCGCGGCTGAGATGCGCGAGCGCATCAACACCGTTCTGCCCCAGGGCACGACGCGGGGGCTCGTGGTTACGACGTTCCACAGCCTGTGTGCCAGACTTCTCCGCAGATATGCGGAGGTCCTGGGACTCAACCCCGACTACTCGATCTACGACAGCGCCGATCAGCAGGCGCTCATCAAACGCATCCTCAAGAATCTCGATCTGTCCACAAGCAACTTCCCGCCCAGGTCGGTTCTGGGCACGATCAGCAACGCCAAGAACGAGCTAATCGACGCCGAGGCGTTCGCGGCCTCGGCGATGGACTTCTCCTCGCGCAAGATCGCGGATATCTACACCGAGTACCAGAAAGGCCTGCGGAAAGCGGGCGCGGTTGACTTCGATGACCTGCTCGTGCTGACTGTCAAGCTCCTCAAAGATCACCCGGAAGTGCGCAGGGAATGCCAGGAGCGCTGGCAGTGGATGCTGGTCGATGAGTACCAGGACACAAACCGTGCACAGTTTGCGATCGCGTCGCTCATCGCGGGCACCAAGGAAGAACGAGGCGGCGCACCCAACATTTTCGTCGTAGGCGATCCCGACCAGGCGATCTACGGTTGGCGTGGCGCAGACATCACCAACATCCTCGACTTCGAAGAACGCTTCGCAGGCGCGAGGGTCATCCCGCTGGGCGAGAACTTCCGCTCGACGGCGCCGATTCTCTCGATCGCTGACACACTCATTCGAAACAACAAGCTGCGCAAACACAAGGATCTCTACACCAGCAGGCCCGGCGGTGAAAGAGTCACGGTCACCCTCTGCAGGGACGAACGCCACGAGGCCGAGCTTGTGTGCGACTGGATACGCGACCTGATCAGCAACAGCGCCGACGACGGTGAGGAGCTGACTTGGAAGGACGCCGCGGTGTTCTACCGCACGAACGCGCTCTCGCGTGTGGTCGAGGATCAGCTGCGCCGGGCGGGGATCCCGTACGTCGTTGCGCGGGGCACGGCGTTCTATCAGCGCGAAGAGATCAAGACCTCGCTCGCCTACTTACGTGTCGTCGCTAACACCGACGACGAGGTCTCGCTCCTTCGTGTCATCAACACACCGGCACGCGGGATCGGCAAGGCGGCGCTGACCGGCGCACAGATCTACGCGGCGGACAACAGCATCACACTCTTTGAAGCGCTCAGGCAGGCCGACTCCATCTCAACGATCACCTCTCGCGCCAAGAACGCGATGAAGACATTCGTGCAGACGATCGACGACTGGAACGGACGCGGCACGTTCATGGGCGCTGATTTCTCGAGTTCACTCAAAGATCTCACGGAGCGAGTGATCGTCGAGTCAGGGCTCGAGAAGCACTACAAAGCCCAGGCAGCTAAGAACGAGGCCGAGGAGGAGCGGCTCGACAACCTCGCAGAGCTTGTTTCGTCCGCGGCGGAGTTTGAAGAGAACTACGACCCCGCTGACGACCCGATGCAGTTCGACGCCGCGATCGCGGGCGCAGACACCGGCGATCCGCCGATGCTCGCCCTGCTTCGTGCGTATCTGGAATCGGTGACGCTCGTCGCCGACGCCGACGCAGCGGACCCCGACAGCGGCGCGGTCACGCTCATGACGCTCCATGCCGCGAAGGGACTCGAGTTCCCAGTTGTCGCGATGGTCGGGCTTGAAGAGAACGTGCTCCCCCACTCGCGGGCCAACTTTGCAGACAGCGAACTCGAAGAAGAACGCAGGCTCTGCTTCGTCGGCATCACGCGCGCGATGCACAGGCTGCACATGACCAGCGCCAAGTACCGCACCGTGCGCGGTATCTCGGAACGCACGATCCCGAGCCGGTTCCTCGACGAGATCGGCAATGACCAAGTGGACATCATCGATCGCGCCGATTCACTCGGCGGGTATGTCCCGAGCGAGGGCACAGGAGAGTCCTGGGACGACGATAAACAAGCCCAGCCAACGCTCCGCACGTTCGATTCGGCTCGTGAGGTGCAGAAAGCAAGGCAGGGCAACCTCATGGCTGCATCGCTCACCGAGGGCAAGATGGTCCGCCACCCACGCTTCGGCGTCGGCAAAATCGTCTCGGTCTCGGGCGGCAGCAACGCGCGAGCGCAGGTCAACTTCAAGACCGTTGGCGTGAAGACGCTGGTGCTCGAGTACGCGAGGCTCGAGCCTCTCGATTAGCAGGTGAATACCGACTCGATCGCGTGCACGAATGCACGCTGCGCACGCTCAGACTGCAGCAGGAACAGCGAGGGCTCGATGACCTCGAGCTCTGAGATCAGCAGCTCGCCGGTATCACTCTTCATCGTATCAAGTCGCGCGTAGAGCACCTCACCCGGCACGCACTTGAGCGCGGACTCGAGCATCTCGCGCTCGGCGGCCACGATTTCCTTGGCTTCTGAGACGCTCTCATCGTCGTCGTGGAAACGCGGGGCCTTCTCGATCGCGTGGGTGAGTTCACCCCCGATCATGATCGCTGCACGCTCGCCGCCGGTGTCGACGCTTTTCATGAAGGGCTGGATCATGACGTCGCGGTTGGATGCGAGTTCACGCAGAAAGACTTCACCCCGATCGAACTCTTCGATCTGGAAACGCTTCGTGTTGGCGCTCCCTGCTGAAACGCACGGCTTTACGACCACATCATTCCACCCACGCTCGCCGCACAAAGCTTCGAGCACGCGATCGTCACCACGCTTCAATATTTCGGTCGGGACGATTGGCAGCCCTTTCGATTCCAATTCGAGCAGGTACGCCTTGTGGATATTCCATTGCACATCCTCGACCGAGTTTTCAAGTCGTGTTGCAGCAGCGGCGCTCTCGCACCACTCAATGAAGTTGTCGGGCCTTGCGTGATAGTTCCAGGTCGAACGCAGCACACACAGATCGAAGCGCGACCAATCGACCGACTCATCATCCCAGGCGTCGAGCGATACATCGAGACCCGAATCTTTGAGCAAATCCAGCATGAGCTGCTGGTCGGGATCCGGCTCGGGCATCAGACTGCACGTCACGAGCGATACAGACCTGCT